>NZ_JAAHIG010000573.1:0-3949 GCF_010692305.1 Moorena sp. SIO4G3
TCAGACCTACGCCAACCCACTCCGATCGAATTACTCGTGCTGAGTGCATGCGAAACAGCAACTGGGGACAAGAGAGCGGCTCTGGGTATAGCTGGTGTAGCTATAGAAGCAGGAGCACGTAGTACCCTCGCTACTATTTGGGCAGTTAATGATGAAGCCACAGCGGCGTTAATGAATCGATTTTACCAGGAACTTACTGACAAATCAATCTCAAAAGCTGAAGCCCTCAATCGCGCCCAAAAATCAATTTTACAAGACCCAAACTATGAACACCCTTATTACTGGGCTGCTTATCTGATGGTAGGGAATTGGTTGTAATAGCTTATATCATGTTCCGTTGAACACTTAATAAATAGTAGGTAATAGGGAACAGGGAACAGGGAACAGGGAACAGTCAGACGTAGGGTGCGTTAGGGCAGCCTTCATGTTTCGCTCAAGCGCCAGGGTTAGGTTGCTGCCCGTAACGCACCACTGCTGGGTCTATCACCAAGGATTACCAACTACAGTAAAAGCCGCCCAATAATAGGGATGGGATAAATTTTCATAGTTCAGAGATGCTAGTTCTGGAGGTAACGATACATTTGGTCGATCAGTAACATTAGCCAAACTTACCTTTTGTTTCAACATCCCGATCTGAGCTTGTCGCAACGCTTCAGCCTTAATTGGTACAGTCTTAAGAGACTGATAAAATTCACTCATCAGCACTAAGGTTCCCCCATCGCTGACAGACCACAAACTAGCTACTGCTGACTTGACATTGGCGCGAACCGCTAATCCCGCAAAGCCTAACTCAGCTTCTTTATCCCCGATGGCAGTTTGACAAGAACTCAGCACCAATAATTCTACCGCTGGTGAGTGCCAACGTAATTGAGCGAATGTATCTAAAGTCAGTTTACTATCCCAAAACTGAATATAAGACTTGCTTGGTTTTCCCGCCTGGAAGTCTGAATGAGTTGCCAGGTGCAGGATTTGAAAATTCTTATGATATCCCAGTTGCCACTGTAGATTAGTTAGGGTAAAGTCCTTATTGAGGAAAGATTTTCCTTGCCAGGGATATTGGGTGATAACAGATAACTCTACCGGTACAGCAGGTAAGGAATTGTGTTCATTAAATTCTGAGGCACCCATAGCCAAAACTTGGGAATTTTTCAGATCACTATAGACAGTATCTGTTAATTTGAAGGCAGGAATAAGTGCTAAGCTATACTTCTGAACCAGAAACTCTTGGCCATCATGTAAAGCAGCAAAGGGTAAGTGGCGTAACCCTCCACCTAGGCAAAAAATTAGATTGTTGATGCCTTGAGCTTTAAGGTATGGTTCCACTGGCTCAATCATCCACTGATAGAGTTGCTGAGCTACTGGTAGATAATCTTTAGTGTGTCTACGCATAGGATGAGTAATAGTTTGGATAAACTCTTGCACTAGACTCAACAGAGCTTGCTTATTGGCTGCGGAGACACGCTTGTGAATGGGCTTACCTTCTGGTGTAATTAATACCAGTTCTAGTTGGTGCGATCGCGGAACCATGTAGATAAGACCAGGCTTTTGACCAGTTTGATTGGTGATTTTGCCAAGAGTATCAGCAATTTCTTTTACAGTGATGGATTGCTCAGGGAAATTGATGTCTAGGTGATTCTGATATTGTTTTTCCCAAGTTTGTTCAATTAAAGGTACTGCTTCTACTACTTGGTTATTGTCCAGGGCTGTTCCAAAGTTGGGGGGATTAACAGCTGGTGATTGAGCAATCGTTTGATGAGTAAGAGCATTGGAGCCAGTGTGGTTAGACATTGGTCTAGTGACTTGTGCTTGCACCGAAAGAGCACTGATAGTTCCGGTGAAGTGTAGTGTCGCTAGGAAGCAGCTAAAGCTAGTCGCTATTCGTTTCATAGTTACGTCACGCAGAAAAGCAAAGGTAAGTAGTAAACGTAAGTATTTAGCGAACGCGCCCCGCGTGACCTACGGTCAATCGAGCTACGCGCACGTTACACGAACGCACTTACCCAGTCAGCTTTCGAATCAAGCAAAACTTAGGAATTTGGCTGAAAGTGGCCAGTAGATAAGTTTTTCGAGGACATTTCTCCGTTTTTCGGATTATCCTGATTAGGATTAGCTGAAAGCTAAACGCTAAACGCTGAATACTTACGATTAGAAAGAGCAAAATTGACAGCAGATGGATTTTTCATCCATCTGTCAGAATAGTCAATCTTTATTAAAGCAATGAGTAATAGCAATCCTATTTAATGGGAATTAGGATTGCTGATTAGACTTGCTCTATCGTACTTATCCGCCTTGAGTTAACTATTTATGCAATAAAGAAAATTAATTATTTTAAAAAGGTATTGCACTACAGTAAATCAATCCTCTTCACCTGCTTCAACCCCAAAAACACGGTTAAAAGATTTCAGCACCTTATATCCTGAATCAATCGACTCCAGGGGGTCTTTACGCAAGCGGTGCCGTAAACATAAGGTAATCACCCGGCGGATATCATCCACTGTAACTTCAGTTCGTCCTTCAAATGCAGCCAGAGCCTTAGCCGCACGATTAGTTACAATATCACCTCTGAGTCCATCCACATCCAGTTCTGAGCAAACTTCTGAAATATTCACCCGAAAGTCGTAGTCCATTTCTACTTCAGCAAGTCGCTCTTGAGCCATTACTATCTGTTTCTGTAACGCTTCTTGCTCAGATTGGTGCTGTTCAATATATTGGTTGGGATTTTGATCAAACTCTCCCCGTTCTTCCACAATTTTGACTCGCAGCACTGGTTCTTTGACCGTACGGATTTCCGCGTGCATCCCAAAGCGGTCTAGTAACTGGGGTCGTAATTCTCCTTCTTCCGGGTTACCAGAACCTACTAAAACAAAGCGAGCAGGGTGGCGAATGGATATACCTTCCCGTTCTACAGTATTCCAACCACTAGCAGCCGAGTCTAGGAGTACATCCACTAGGTGGTCATCGAGCAGATTAACCTCATCTACATAGAGGATGCCCCGATTAGCTTTAGCCAAGAGTCCTGGTTCAAAAGCTTTGACACCTTCAGATAAGGCTTTTTCTATATCGATGGTGCCACAAACCCGGTCTTCGGTTGCCCCTAAGGGTAAATCTATCATGGGAACTTTCTTCTTGACCGAAGTCCTGGATGCAGCTGTTCCGTTACCATTGCCCATCCAGTCAGGATCCTTAGGGTCACTGTTGAAGGGGTCTTCAGCAACTACATCGATTTCTGGTAATAAATCAGCTAAGGCACGAATAGTAGTAGATTTGCCTGTGCCGCGATCGCCCATGATCATTACTCCCCCAATTTTGGGATCGATCACATTTAGGAGCAATGCCAGTTTCATTTCTTCCTGACCGACAATGGCGGTGAAAGGAAACACTAGGCGGCGAGTAGTCTTGGGCGCTTGGGCAGTAGGACTCACTGGGATTACTTAATTGTTATGGTTGGTTTTTCTCGACGATTACTATTTTGCCATAGTGCGTGCCTTGAGAGTTGATCAGTCTTTTCCCTTAATAAAAATCTGTCCTATCTCCCTATCTCCCCATCTCCCCATCTCCCTATCTCCCGATCTCCCCATCTCCCCATCTCCCGATCTCCCCATCTCCCGATCTCCCCATCTCCCCATCTCCCCATCTCCCCATCTCCCCCTCTCCCCATCTCTTGGTTCAAACCACGGATACTACTATACCCAGTATTTAGATCTCCTAAGACCAAATTAAATTCAGTTCCCCAATACCACCAGTGGGCTCCGACATAGGCGCAGATGATGCTATCTAGCTGGTCTTCAGCGGCTTTGAGAGCTTTACCTGTAGTGGGGATGTGGGGCAGAAATGAACTGCAAAGACTTGAAGTAAGGGGCGAGGATGAGAGGGAGTTGAGAGCAGGGGTGAGGGTGGGTAGGGTATCGAGAATATATTGCCGAAGTTTGATTAGTTCAGCATGTCTTTC
>NZ_JAAHIG010000574.1:0-3921 GCF_010692305.1 Moorena sp. SIO4G3
ATTCCTAGGATTTGAATGGTATCTGTCTTTAGAATGCTGGCTCCCACTCACTTGCTGTCAATACCTGCTATCTCCCTCCTGATAAGCATTTGACCAATTTGTGCTTAACTTTTTGTCAGTCAACCAGGATGATCATAGACAGTTCTGGTTTGTTCTTAAAGCGCTCTAGCCTTGAGGTTGTAAAAGCCGCTGTCAGACCAGCAGTTGCTGCAGCAATGTTGGTTGTTAGCAGAATGTGACTTATTTGTTCAGGGTCAGCTTCCAGCAGTGAACCTCCATTGAAGCCAAACCAGCCCAGCCAAAGGATAAAGCAACCTAGAGTAGCCATGCTGAGATTATGGGGACGTATAGCTACCCTAATACCATCGTCTTTATAGCGGGAAACCATTTTATCGTCCTCCTTTCGTAGGTATTTACGTGGTCCCAAGAGCCAAGCACCCACTAGAGCTGCCATACCACCCACTGCATGAACTACGGTTGAACCAGCAAAATCCAGGAAACCTAGCTGTTTGAGCCAACCGTTAGGTGCCCAAACCCAGTGTCCAGTGATGGGATAAGAAAGAGCGACCAGGAAAAAGCTAAACCATAAAAATGCTTTTAACTTCACTCTCTCCGCAACGGCTCCAGATACAATCGTCGCGGCGGTTCCAGCAAAAACTAATTGAAAAAAAAATGCTGCTTTGAGAGGAATATTTTTTCCAAGTTCTTTCAGCTCATCATTGTAATTAGAGAATCCTCCTTCATGGAAAAAGAATCCGTTTAGTCCCACGATAGGATCAATAGGATCAATTGGAGAATTGCCCATCATCAAGGCAAACCCACAGACCCAGAATGCTAGTGTAGCAATAGAGAATACTAACAAATTTTTGGTCAAGATATTAGCAGCATTCTTATAACGGCAAAAGCCAGCTTCCAACATGCCAAAACCAGCATTCATAAAAAACACCAGAAAAGCGGCAAGTAACACCCAGATAGTATTGATGGTGTTTAATTGCTCAGCTGAATCGTTAGAAGTAGTTTCGCCAAGGGCAGCTTGAGCCCACACTAGTAAGATTGTGGCTATTAACGGCAAGCAGAATTTCCAACTTGGCAACCGCCATTTTTTGGGGATTTTTAACTTTTTTATAGTCAGCATCTTTGGGTTCAATATACTAGCGAAAAATAAACACTATTTAGGTAAGTATTCAACTATGGCTGTTTTCAATTAGGTGAAGTACATTTTTTTAGGGAGCAGGGAGCAGGGAGCAGTGAAGAAGAGGTAAGAGGGGAAAAATCATTCGATAAAATCTCGAACTATTCAATTTTTTCAAAAGCGGTTTATTGTCAGCTGACCGCTGTTCGCTGTGGGTGCATCTCACTTTTGTTGTTTAACGTGGTGGTGCGTTACGGGATGGACTGTTCCAATACTGGCTAATGCGAAAATCAGGGCTAGTCCATCCCTAACGCACCCTACAGAACTATTCAATTTTTTCAAAAGCGGTTTATTGTCAGCTGACCGCTGTTCGCTGTGGGTGCATCTCACTTTTGTTGTTTAACGTGGTGGTGCGTTACGGGATGGACTGTTCCAATACTGGCTAATGCGAAAATCAGGGCTAGTCCATCCCTAACGCACCCTACAGAACATTTTCAAATATGAGATGCACCTGTTCGCTGTTCCCGTAGCCCATAGGCTTAGGTAATATCACTGTCGTCTTTATATAAAGGCGGTATTCCGTAACGCTCGCTAATTTCCCTGTCAATGTTTCGCAGAATTTCCATCACATCTTCCGGCTCTGCATCTCTTAGTTCTGTTTGCCGACTTTTCTCTTCCTGTACAAAAGCTTGTCTAGCTTCTTCTATAGAGTGGTTCTCAATAAAATAGCTAATCGCTGCTTCACCAATTGCTAAAGTCATCGCCACAGTATTGAAATTGATTTGAGTTCCTTTAACACCCAACTGCTCCAGGAATGTTTGGACCGTAATACTTTGGTATTGGCCAGGAATAGCAATATTGGCAATCATCCTGACCAGCAAATTTTGTATAAATTTTGTTACAAAGGGAACAAATCTCGCACTCCATGTAAACCAGGCTGCGCTCAACTTAAATTTATTGGCTATGATCCTCTTGAGTGGGATGCCCGCAGTTGCTCCCCCAAAGCCGTATTTAGCAGCATCGTCAGAGATATTTTTATATATTTCTAGTTCTAGTTGCTCGATGTTATACCTTGTGTCTTCGTACTCCTGCCAACAGGCAGAAACAGGAACATAACTATCAGTAAGTTGGTGATAGTCATGGAGTCTTGCTTTAATGCACTTGATAATATTAATTTCTTTCTGCTCTTTGGCATTACTAGGCTTTCTGGAATTAGCCGTAGATTCTAAACTCAGGTCATAAGGTGGATTCCACTCGCGGGCAGGCTCAACCAGGTCTATCTGGTTGATCACCAAGATAATCGGCAGTTCTGTATTATGGGCTTGGTGGTGCTGTTGGCGCAGCGTGGTTAGAAACTCCACATCCTGAGCGACATACCCTCGCTCTTTGGCTGGAATCACAAATAAAAGGATATCTACTCTCTTTTTAAGAATGTAGTCAATGGCTGGTTGAAATGCTGGATCGTCCTTGGACTTTTCCCCTACACCACGGGAATCTACAATTTCTAATTTCCGTCCATTGCGCTGGCATAGGTAAGATTCAGGGTCTAGGGTTTCCGGTTGATCTACCCTAACCTTAGCAACCTCCTTTCCCATCATGGCATTGACCAGAGATGATTTACCCGCTCCTGTTCTACCGTAGAGGGCAATGTGAGGAATCCGGCTCTGCTTTGCCCACTTGCGAATTTTCCTTTTAAGAATCGGCTCTGCAATCAATCTTGCTGGTTGACCCAGTACTGAGAGAATTGAGAGAATGGAAGACTCGATATCAATTATTTCTAAGCGCTGTAGAATATCTTGGGCATTCTCAGGTCTCCGCTCTGGTGAGGGAGCCATTAGATCATTAATTAAATCTGCCAGTGGGTCAGATATTTGGGTCGCGCTGTCTGGCCAATTGTGCCAATTGTTATCAAGTTTGCCTGTCAGTAAATAGACAAAGCTACGCCCTAGGGCAAAAAAATCAGACCTATACTCAGCTTTACCTTTAACTTGTTCCGGCGGGGCGTAAGGTCGTGACCCAATTGTCGTAACATTGCCTTGTTGATGGTTTTCAACATAGGTATCCGTCACCTCCCTAACTGCACCAAAGTCAATCAAAGCTAACTGACCATTAGGTCTGAGCATGATGTTAGCAGGTTTAATATCCCGGTGAAACCAGTTCTGCTCATGCACTAGAACTAAGATTTCTGCCAGTTGTTTCAACCATGCGATCGCTTGCTCTTGTGTGATGGGTTGATAGCCATTTTCTTCTAGCCACTTCTCTAAATCCAACCCCTCAATTTTTTCCATCACCAAGCAGTGCAAATCCTGATTCCCACCTTCTTGCGGGAGAATAAAGTAGCCATCTGGCTCGACTTTAGGAATTCCTGGATGATTTAGCTTTTTGAGTACCTCCGCTTCCCGTTTAAATAACTCTATAGCCTTGGGACTTTCGTGGTGCAGAACTTTTAATACTTTTCGCGTACCTTGGTCATCTACTTCCCAAGTTTTCCCAAAGCCTCCTCCACCCAATAATTTTACAACTTTATAGCGATTATCTTTACTCAGAAGCTGATTTAGCTGCTCTTGTTGCTTTTCCAGATAATTATTGTTTTGGGTCATTTCCTAATTTGATAGCTTGTTATCTGTGACAGTAAATATGGATAGTAAGATAGTTTTTTAAGATATTTTTAATTGGACAAGCTCAAAAATACTTCCTAAAAACTACTTAATAATCGTCTTAGATAACACCCCTGATTTAACTAGAAGCTTAAGTTAATACATTCAGATCTAGGCTCTGGTTATTAAAGA
>NZ_JAAHIG010000575.1:0-3912 GCF_010692305.1 Moorena sp. SIO4G3
AAGATAATAAACTATAGCAATCCTATCTAATTCGTGAAATATATAGGATTGCTATAGTTTATTATCTTTCTGCCTAAGGTAGAAAATTAACATACCACCTTCGGCCAGTGTGATTGCACTTGTAGAAGGTGGAATTAATACATTCAACACAAGCGGATTAGTTTAATGAATAAATATTTAGATCAATTATTTCAAAGCTATTCTTATGGTCGTTCTAAACCTTTACCCAAAATTGACAATATTGATGATATTTTAGATAAGCGAATGCAAATGACTATGATAGCTCATTTGCCCCTAGAGGATATTATCAGTATTAAAAAAATTTTTCATGCTAGTCAAGCGGTATTATCTGCATCATTTCAAGGTAAATTGCTAGAGGCAGAACAAGCCAATCTAACTGCCAATAAGATAATAAAATTTAGTCAATTTACTCCTGAGAGTTCTCTGATTATCAAAAACACTTTTAATGCTTCTAAAGGTTATTTTGATTATCGTCAAGGGAATTATGACGGTGCTAGAGTCAATTTACATATAGCTCTAGAAGCCTGTATAGCTCTAATAAACCAATATGGTTATGACTTCTTGCAAGGAAGACCTATTCATCTTGCCTGTAATTTACTAAAAGTTGAAGCATGTTCTGGAAATCATGAAAAAGCCATAAAAATTGCTTGCTACCTAATAAGTCATATGGAAGGCAAGCATAATAGCTCACTTGCTCAAGATATCAATTTACTTGAATCTGTTCAAGATTTATCATTTAACTATGAAAGATTTTTAGTTATTCAAGTTTTTGAAGAGGTTGCTAAGCTGTTTGCTAGCTGTAATGATGATGAATCTACTAAATTAGTAGCTTTAGCTTCCAACATTATTGGAGATGAAGATTTTTTATCCAATAAACAATTTCAACGAGAATACACTTGGTTTAAAAACAAACAAGCTTTGGCAAAAGGTAAAATTATTGAATTTATTGAAGAATCTAGTAAGTTTTTAGCCGATGGAAGAGGCTCTTGTACGCTTTTATGGCATGCTACAGTTTTAGACATTCTTAAAATCTGCAAAACTATAGATTCTGAAATATCGAAAATACTACAAAAACAGATCATAGAAGATTTAGTTAACTATAAGTATTTACCTACTGTATTAAAAGCGTGAAATCAAAATTTTAAGGTTTATTTTGTCAGAAATAACCTTCTGATTATTTGAGCAGATTTTATACTTCGTTAGTGGTAAACTAGTAGTGAGTTTACCACCCCGAACCTTGACCAGATCCTAGCCAAATTACTACATCTTTACCACTACTTATACTTCAATACAAAATTGAAAGACTAGTAAAAGTCAGGCCGACTATATTTTAATCCAGATTATTAACAATCTCAACTTCCCCAATCTCTCCCTTCAACCACCCACTAAACAAATCAGACATAATCTGAGAACGCAACTTATCATCCAATTCCAATTTAACAATCTCTTCAACCAAAATCAGATGCACTCCCTTAGAAGTCACAATCGGCTTCATCAAACTGGTATAAAATAATTTTATTCTTTTAGTCCAAGAGTAATCTTGGGCTTTTTTTTTATGGCTTTTATCAGTTCCAATAGTTTTGTGGACATAACTGTTTTAGTTTATTCAATAAATTATATAGAGGTTAACTATAATAATAGTGAAAAAGTTATTTATAGGTAAATTTTCAGCTATTACTAGGTTTAGCGGCAGGTAAATACATGTAATTTTGTGACAAAATTGTTTTGGTTTTAGCATCAATAATCTCTAAACAACCTAGACATAGTCAATTAATTTTAATAGGATTAAAACAGGAATCAAAAATTACTAATTGATTTCTGGCAAATAACACACATTAATTATTGGATAAAAATTCAGATGGCTGATATTAATATCAACGATCTTTCAGCTCTTAATTTGACTGGTGCTGAGTTGTTTAACGATTCAGAAAGCTTTATAACGGAACTGAATGAAGAGGGTGAGGAAATGGGAAGAATTAACGGTGGTCTTGATTGGTGCAGATTGCCCACTTGTAAGGCTACTGAAGTCGCATGCGACTTAGCTACGCTTGATACAATAACTCGCTTTGCTTAAGACTTACGCACCAACTTAATAGGTGAGATGGGCAGCCAATCTTCCCATCTCACTGATAGCATTTTATTTATTCATCTGCGTAAGTCCTGAGCTTTTAACTCAAAACAATTAGAGCAATAAATTTATAATAATAACCTAAGCAAATTGACCACTTAATTCAAGTTCATTAACAACTTCAACTTCCCCAATCTCTCCCTTCAACCACCCACTAAACAAATCAGACACAATCTCAGAACGCAGCTTCCCATCCAATTCCGATTTAACAATCTCCTCAACCAAAATCAGATGCGCTCCCTTAGAACTCACAATCGGCTTAAGCAACTGTGGCGGCTCAGCAGCAAAAACAGCAGCAGAAATTTCCGGCTTAAACTCCTGACGCTTAACTATTCCCCGATATCCTCCAGAGCGCCGTAACTCAGTATCCTGGATGTATTCGTGAGCAATCTCATAGAAACTTGTCTCCCCTTTGTCGAACTTGTAGAAAATAATTTTAGTCTTTTAGTCCAAGAGTAGCCTTGGGCTATTTTTTATGGTTTTTATCAGCTCCACTAGTTTTGTGGACATAACTAGTTTAGTTGATTACCTAAATTATAGAGACGTTAACTATCAGAATACTGGTAAAGGTGATTTATAGGTTAATTGTGAGCTACTACTAGGTTTAGCAGCAGGTAAATACATTGATTTTGATGACAAAACTGTTTTTGCTTTAGCCTCAATAAGCTCTAAAAATCCTAGACATACGAAATTAATTTGAATAGGATAAAAACAGGAATCACAAGTTACTAATTGATTTCTGTTCAACCACAGACATTCATTATTGGAGAAAAACCCAAATGGCGAGTATTGCAATTTCTGATCTGCATCCTGTTGGTGTCAACCTCTTCGATGATTCTGAAAGCTTTATGATGGATTTATCTGATGATCAACTAGATGTGACAGGTGGCGGGACTCCAGCAGTGGCTATATTAGTGGTTACACTACTGACACCTCGAGATGCTCATTAATCAAGGTATTAACTTTTGTAAGCCACATTCCGCATCTTAAAATTGCTCCCTAGCGGAAATTTTAGTCTTTTAGTCCAAGAGTAATCTTGGACTATTTTTTATGGTTTTTATCAGTTTCAAGAGTTTTGTGGACATAAGTAGTTTAGTTGATTCACTAAATTAGAGAGAGGTTAATTATCAGAATATTGGGAAAGGATATTTATAGGTTAATTATTAGCTATTACTAGGTTTAGCAGCAGATAGATACATCTAATTTTGTGACAAAAGTGTTTTTGGTTTAGCCTCAATAAGCTCTCAAAATACTAGACACACTAAATTATTTTTAATAGGATTAAAACAGGAATCAAAAATTACTAATTGATTCCTGGTAACGAACACAGATTCATTAGTGGAGAAAAACTCAAATGGCTAAAATCAAAGTTAATGACATCAAACCTGCTGGTGTTGAATTATTTGTGGATGATGAAAGTTTTATCCAGGATTTAAAGAATGACGAACTTAATATTGTTGGCGGTATACAACATTTGGCTGCAAGTCCAGTATGCAGTGACTGTAGCTGCAATTGTTGCAATACGAACTAACATACAATGAATAGCACAATTTCAAAAAATATGTTGTCTGCTAGATAACTGAATTTTAGGGTAACATGGCCTAAAATTTATAAGCCATGTTATCCTATTTAACGTCTAATATTATGCCTATTATGTTTTATTAAAAAAAATAATTACTTTCTTTTAATTCAATTTTTGGTTGTAAAAAAGGAAATTGGTTGTGACAATTAAGCTCAATTATAATATTTTTTTAACTTATTTA
>NZ_JAAHIG010000576.1:0-3889 GCF_010692305.1 Moorena sp. SIO4G3
TCCTCACCAAGTTACACCTTTCATCTCAATCGGGAATAACTGACGCTCAGAAAGTCGATCCTGATCCAATGCATCGATCAAATACTGACCTGTTTCTTGCTGCTCTTCAATATCGTGATCATCAATCCAGGATTGAAGCAGATTAACCGCTTCAGCTTGCTTTTGCCTTACCAGAATAGAGTTTGCCAAAAGTTGTAATGTTATAGCTTCGAGAGACATCCCTTGCTGCTTGGCTTCCTGAAAGAGATATTGCTCCAATTCTGGTGGTAGGTTAAGGGTTAGGGTCATCAGTCAAATAATGAATGATAAGATTTAATTATTTAAGTAATTGGGCTTGATAAGAATAAGATGTTTTGTGATTACAGCCGTTTTCAGATGAATTGACCTCACTACCGAGAGCGGCAAGCCCCCTAAATCCCCCAATTCTGGGGGACTTTAACTCAATTTCCCCCCAAAGTTGGGGGGCTAGGGGGGCGAAATTTGCTGTAAACAATTCATCTTATTGTTATCAGTCTTGAAGAACAAATCGCACTGGTTGTTATCTCGGATCAATTTCTACAAAAAATCCGATAAACTAATCACGTCAGCATAAGCAAAACCCAAAGCATTCATAAACGCCCCATGTACGTCTTGAGCGATAATCTTCTGATTCCCAAAAACCAGATCTCTAGTAGCACAGGCATCATGAACTACTTTACACTTAAAACCAAAATCAGCAGCAGCGCGAGTGGTAGCATCAATACACATGTGACTCATGGCACCGCAAATAACTAACTGTTCAATGTCAGCTTGTTTGAGTTGATCCAGCAACGTAGTTTCCCGAAAGCTATTGGGATAATTTTTCGGGATTACAGTTTCACCAGGAAGGGGTTTAATACTCTCATGGATTTCAACTCCTTCAGTACCTCGGATAAAGAAGCCTGCATTAGAATCACCTTCAAAAAAGTGCTGTATGTGAAACGTTGGCAACTTGTTTGATCGAAAATGCTCTAGTAAATGTTGAGAATTTTGACTAGCTAAATTCATCCCCACTAGTTCCATAGAACCACCAGGAAAGTAGTCATTCTGAATATCTACTAGTATCAGAGCTGTCTTCATTGCTATTCTCTGCCCCTGTTTTTACTTAATCGCTTTAGATTATAATATCAAGTGCGGTTGAATACCCATAATAAAAGTGTGGGGAGATGGGGAGATGGGGAGATAAGGAGATAAGGAGATGGGGAGATGAGGGAGATTTTTATTAAGCGATGCAGCGCGGTCTTGGGGAGGCAGCGCGGTCTTGGGGGTCTCCCCCATGAGCGACTGCCGTGGTTTCCCCCATGAGCGACTGCATCAAGACAGGGTAATTATCCTGACATGATCTAACCCACATTCCGCTAACTAAGCTTGCAAAGGGCGTTGGTAAGCACTGCCCACCCTAGGATTAATCACAATGGTGCAAGATTTCTGTTCAACTTCCGAATAGGAAACAGGAATCTCCCCTGTTCCTTTTTTTCTGTTCCTTATTGGCTAAACCCTGAATTTTTCGTTTCATTGGAATTCCCTGCACCCTGTATTCCATAGCTGACAATTTGGGAACTCTAGCTTTAGGACTGTATAAAGCAGTATAGCAGTTCTCAATTAGGTGAAGTACTTTCGTCTTAGGTTTTAGGGAGCTAGGGAAGTGTGGGAAGTATGGCAGGTGTGGGGAGATGGTAACGCGCTATAGCAATACGGATTTAATCTACCGTTTACCATACTTATGAGGTACACAGGATTTTATCCCGATTCCCGATTCCCGATTCCCGATTCCCGATTCCCGATTCCCTACTCCCTACTCCCTACTCCCTATTCCCGAAAATTGTCTACCTCACCGAATTAAAAAGTAAATCTTACTAAAGGAAATTAGCCCAAATGTCGGTTATCGATACAGATCAGGGTCGCAAATTTATTACCACTGAACCGATCACAGAAAGTGAAGAAACAGGAAAACAAAGAGTGTGGGATGCCACTCGTAGTGCATTTTCAGAACGCAATTGTATTGGCTACTGGCGCTATCCTATTTTTTATAAAGTAGGGGAAATCTCTAAAGAGCCTGATATTTTAATTACTGATCAAGACCTTGGTCTAGTAGTAATTAAAATCCAATCTGTCACTATTGATGAAATTATTACTATTGATGGTGATCAGTGGCAACTCCAAAACTATTCCACCGCTGACCCAAATCCCTACCAACAAGCTGAACATCAGTTAAAAGCAATACTTGCTTTTTGCGATCGCGAACCTGCTATTTGGCGCAAAGTTACCGGTAGGGCGATGATTGCTCTTCCTTTAATTACTCAAGAACAATGGCAACACCACGGTTTTGACCAACTGCCAGACTGTCCTCCCATTATCTTCCAGGATCAACTCGGTAAAGTTGGCTTGCTAGAGTGTATTCAAGAAACTGAATCAGTGATACCAGGAGAAGAGATAGATGATCAGCAGTGGAAGTTACTCTTATCCGTGATCAGCGGAGCACCAATTTTCCGTAAACCTCCGCGTACCCTAGTCTCTACCGAAGGCAAAACTCGCGCTAGTGTTGTAGCCGCTTACACCCAACAACTCTACGAATTAGATTGGCAGCAGGAACACATTGGTAAAGAAATCCCTCCTGGGTTTCAGCGGCTGCGGGGAATTGCGGGGTCAGGAAAAACAGTGCTGCTATGCCAAAAAGCCGCTCATATGCACTTGAAGCACCCAGACTGGACGATTGGGTTAGTGTTTTTTAGTCGCACCCTCTACGACTTGATGATTGGGTTAGTGGATCGATGGCTGCGTCGTTTCAGCAATGGTGATATCCAGTATGACCACAAGACTAACCAGAAACTGCGAGTGCTTCATGCTTGGGGTGCTAAGGATCAGCCTGGTTTATACAGCACAATTTGCCAGTTAAATGGCGCTAAACCCAAATCCGCTGGGGATACTCGGGAAAGACAGCCCAATCGGGGTTTAGCAGAACTTTGTAAACGGCTATCGGAAGAAATCAACATTGAACCCTGCTTTGATGCCATTTTAATTGATGAAGGACAAGACTTAGTTACTGAAGATTATTTAAAATTCCAGGGCAAACAAGCGATTTATTGGCTAGCTTATCAAGCCTTACGACCCGTTGATCCAGAACAGCCAGAACAACGGCGCTTAATCTGGGCGTATGACGAAGCTCAAAGCCTAGACACCTTAAAAATTCCTACCACAAAAGAACTGTTGGGTGAAAATCTCAGCCGACTTTTGTCACAAGGATCACAATACCCTGGTGGTATTAAAAAATCTGAAGTTATGCGGCGCTGCTACCGCACTCCTGGCTCAATTCTCACCGCTGCTCATGGGCTCGGAATGGGGTTGCTACGTCCTGAGGGAATGCTAACTGGAATTACCAGAAAGGAGGATTGGGAAAAAATTGGTTATGAAGTCAAAGGTAACTTTATTCCCGGTCAACAAATCACCATCCATCGTCCAAAACAAAACTCCCCCAATCCAGTTCCTGAATTGTGGAGCGCACCAGTATTAGACTTTGAAACCTATGGCTCTCGTCAGGAAGAAATGAGTGCTTTGGCCGATAAGATTATGCATAATCTGGTTGATGATGACCTGAAAGCCAGTAAAGAAATCTTAGTGCTAGTTTTAGGCTCCAGTTCTGAAGCAATTGAATTAGAAAATCATGTCGCTGTTGTTTTGATGGAGCAAGACATTGATATTTATATTCCCACAGCATTAGAGTTGAATGAACTAAAGCCTCAATGGCCCCATGTTGATCGCGATCGCTTCTGGAAAGATGGTGGGGTAACCATATCTCGTGTGCCCCGTGCTAAGGGTAATGAAGCGGATATGGTGTATGTGGTCGGTATTGATAATGTTGCCAGGAACGAGA
>NZ_JAAHIG010000577.1:0-3887 GCF_010692305.1 Moorena sp. SIO4G3
AACCCAATGGCCGGGTCTGCGACGACTGCATGATATCGCACAGACTTGGCTTCTACTTTCCCCCAAAACCACTTCTGGTGTCAAGTCCCATTATGTTAAGAAAGATGTGACTAATGCATAGCTTTTTAAGGGGGATTTAGGGGGATCCCTTCTTGATGCAGTCGCTCATGGGGGGAACCACGCCAGTTGCTCATGGGGGAAACCCCCAAGACCGCACTGGCTCCCCAAGACCGCGCTGCATCGCTTTGTACCTCATGGGAAATAGAATTGCTATATTATCCAAAAAAGTAATTAGGGTGTGTTAGCTAATAGCTGTTCGCGTAGCGTGCGCGTAGCGCATTAGCTGAATGCTTACACGGACTTTACAGGTGAAGTATGATGGTACAACTGACCCAAAAATTTCAAAGCTTTGACGAGTATTTATCCTATAATAATAACTCTGAAAAATTCTATGAGTTATTTAATGGCGAGTTAATTGAAATGCCTCCAGAGTCGGGAGTTAATGTTGAAATTGCTACGTTTTTATTGATTCAGTTTGCTTTACTGGTAGGTCATCGTAGAGTCCGGGGTCAAGGATTAGAATTAGAAGTTAGAGGTGAACCCAAAAACCGTTATCCAGATTTGACCATTATCCGAGAAGAGCATATTCAACAATTATCAAAGCGTAATACCATTCGCCTGTCGATGTCACCGCCTTTATTAGTGGTTGAAGTGGTTAGTCCAGGAGAATTACAACGAGAGCGAGACTATATTGCTAAGAGAATCCAATATCAAGATTGTGGCATTCCTGAATACTGGATTGTGGATCCAGAAACTAAAACTATCCTGGTCTTAGAACTGACGGAAAATACTTATACAGAAGTGGGTAGCTTTTCGGGTGATGATTTAGTGTTATCTCCTGGATTTAAAGATATTACTTTGAAAGTATCGGAAGTTTTTGATCTAGTTGGGTAGGGTGCGTTAGGGGCGGGATCACCCTTATTTTCCGCTTCAACACCCGGGTTGTAACAGCCCGCCCCGTAACGCACCACCGGGTCAAACTAATCGCTGATAGCTGTTCGCGTAGCGTGCGCGTAGCGCATTAACTGATAGCTGAATGCTTACGATGTTTAGGAACAATTGACCATGAATAGCTTAAATTTAAAAAATCTCTACGAAATTGATGATGCCCAATGGCTAGAAGAAACCATTAAACTCCTGAAAAACCAAGAATTTAATCAACTAGATTGGGATAACTTAATTGAGGAGTTAGAGGATTTGGGGAGAGAGAAGAAAAATGCTGTAGCTAGCCTTTTATAACAAGTTATCCGTCATTTATTATTACTGCAATATTGGACAACTGAATCTGACTATAATGCAGTTCACTGGCAAGGTGAAATCTATAACTTCCGAATTCAACTAAAACGAAAGCTGACGACTAATCTCCGTAATTATCTAGATGATGAACTAAGTTCTATTTATAACGATGCCCTAGGATTTGTGAAGATAAAAACTCAGAATTCCATAACTTTTCCTTCAGAATGTCCCTACTGTCTTGACCAATTACTGGATATCGAATGGTTGCCGAAGGAATAAATCAGTTTTCAATAGTTGGGAATTGGGAATCGGGAATCGGGAGTCGGGAGTCGGGAATCGGGAATCGGGAGTCGGGAATCGGGAATCGGAATTCTACTTAAGCTACAGGCAAAACGCTATTACAAGCAAAACGCTATAATTGGCTAATCAGAGTTTGATCACCAATAAAATTAAATTACAGCAATAAAATTCTGCATTCTCCCCATCTCCCCATCTCCCCATCTCCCCATCTCCCTATCTCCCCATCTCCCCACTCTTTCCCTATTCCCTGTTCCCTGTTCCCTGTTCCCTGTTCCCTGTTAAATAACAAGAAAGTAGAGCCAAAAATGATCACATCAACTGCCACAATTACTCGGGACCCCACTATTCCTCCTTTAGAAAATGGGGATCAACTAACCCTTGCGGAATTTGAGCGTCGCTATTCCGCTATGGCTGATTTGAAAAAAGCCGAATTAATTGAAGGAATTGTTTACATGGCATCTCCTGTACGAGCCAAAAAACATGGCAAACCCCATTCTCGGATTATGACATGGTTAGGAACCTATGAAGCAAGTAGGCCAGGAGTAGAAACACTGGATAACACCACTGTTCGGCTCAATGATGATAACGAAGTGCAGCCTGATGCGTTATTGAGAATAGAACAAGATGGACAATCAATCATTACTGAGGATGATTATGTAGAAGGTGCGCCGGAGTTAATCGTAGAAATTGCGGCTAGCACTGTTTCTATTGATTTACACAAAAAATTAAACGTTTATCGCCGTAATGGAGTACAAGAGTATTTGGTATGGCGAGTTGATGATGGTGAATTTGATTGGTTTCGGTTAACTGAAGGGGACTATACTCAACTGGAAGCCAATTCTGAGGGCATACTTTGCTCACAAATTTTCCCTGGATTATGGTTAGATAAAGCTGCGTTATTAGCCGGAAACTTAGCGAAAGTTTTAGAAATATTGCAGCAGGGATTACAGAGTCAAGTTAGGGAGTAGGGAGTAGGGAGTAGGGAGTAGGGAATCGGGAGTCGGGAATCGGGAGTCGGGAGCGGTGCGACCCGTGGCGAATTTAATTACGGGTCAAGGGCACCGAGGGAGTCGGGATTCTAATTAAGCTATAGGCAAAACGCTATAATTGGCAATTATAGCGGTTTTGAATTAGGTGAGGTACATTTTTTTAGGGAGCAGGCAAGAGGGAAAAAATTCTGTGTACCTCGTAGCCTATGGTTTCTAAAGCCAGTTATCCAGTTTAAGATCACAGATACGCTCAAACTCTATTGTGTTGTTAGTAATAAGTGTAAGGTTATAAACAAGTGCGATCGCGGCTATTTGTAGATCCATTGCCCCAATAACATCGCCACTTCTTTCCAAGATGGCACGCAGGTTACCACAAACATCTGCTGCCCCTTCATCAAAAGGCAAAACTTCAAGGGGTGAAACAAAAAGACGTACTGCCTCTTTGTTTTGCGCTGGCTTACCACTTTTGTATGCTCCGTAGAGCAGCTCGTAGAGAGTGATAGCTGAAACCGCTACATCCCCGGCTTCAACAGAGCGGAAGCGTTTCAATACCTGTTCCGGTCTGCGATTGATGATGTAAATGCAAATGTTGGTATCAAGCAGGTATTTCATTCAAAAATAGTTCCACGATCCTGAACAGGCTGCTGGTTGCGTCCATCTTTCATAAAATCATCAGAAAACATGGACAGGGATTGAAACAAATCTTCAAACCCCTCTTCAATAGGTTGCAGCAACACACCGCGACCATATCTGGATATTTTCACCTGCTTCCCAGGCATTCTATATTTTTTCGGTAGACGCACTTCTTGAGAGTATCCGTGTTGCGATAACTTGGCGTAATCCATAGTGAATTTATCCCAATAGTGTACAGGATTTATTGTACATTAAAAAATGGGCAAAAGAAGCAAGATACTCTAACAACTGAGCACAGATTGTTAAAACATGTGTTGAGATAGCTTCCTGATTGTTTTGGGTAACTCTCTGGTGGACTTTCTCAACGATACAGCGCTTCTAGCTCCCGTGAGGTAGAGATTCAGGAATGAAACCCCTATCTTATAAGACTCAGGTGTACCTCACCAGCCATGGGAACGCTGTAATAAGAGTTTGATCAGCAATAAAATTCTGTATTCTCCCCATTTCCCCATCACCCTATCTCCCTATCTCCCCATCTCCCCATCACCCCATCACCCCATCACCCCATCACCCCATCACCCCATCACCCCATCACCCCATCACCCCATCTCCCCATCTCCCCACTCTTTCCCAGATCCGCTGTTCCCAGATCCGCTGTTCCCTAAACAC
>NZ_JAAHIG010000578.1:0-3841 GCF_010692305.1 Moorena sp. SIO4G3
TGTCAAACAAACACCGGCCATAATAACACCAGCCATTAGGATTATTTGCGTACTCCTGAGTTACTCTCCATCATTCTATTAATCAGCAATGCCTTCCCTTTTGCCTCTTGCCTCTTGCCTCTTGCCTCTTGCCTCTTGCCTTTGGGAGTATGTTCACAACCGATGATACCAACGCGCTTATAAACCTTATGATTGGAATTGTGATTATCTCCCACAGTGCTAAGCTAGCAGCTGGGGTCAAGGAATTAGCTGAACAGATGGTTCAGACATCGGTACCGATTGCGATCGCAGCGGGTATTGATGACCCGGAAAATCCCTTTGGTACCGATGTGCTGCAAGTCCAAGCTGCCATTGAGTCGGTTTACTCCGATGCTGGAGTAGTAGTATTGATGGATTTAGGCAGTGCAGTGCTGAGTGCGGAAATGGCACTGGAGTTTCTGGATGAAGAGCAGAAAAGCAAGGTAAGATTGTGCGAAGCGCCATTAGTGGAAGGTGCGATCGCAGCGGTTGTCCAAGCTGCGGCTGGTGGTGATATCGACCAAGTGATTGCTGAAGCTAGATCAGCCTTAACCGCTAAAGCCTCTCAGTTATCAGACCTGGTGGTGCGTTACGGGACGGGCTGTTCCAACCTTGGCTACGAAGGGGAAAATCAGGGTAAGCCCGTCCCTAACGCACCCTACGGAACTACAACCAAAGAAATCCATCTTACTGTCCAGAATCAACAGGGAATTCATGCTCGTCCTGCTGCCCAATTTATTACTACAGCTAATCGGTTTAACTGTGAAATTACGTTACAAAATATAACTAAAACTAGCAATATAGTTAATGGAAAAAGCATTAATAATGTGATGCTTTTAGGTATCCAACAGGGAGATGAAATAGTCATCAAAGCAGTAGGAGAAGATGCGGAATTAGCCTTGATAGCTTTGCAGCAGCTAGTCGATAACAATTTTGGCGAAACAGTAAATAAACCAAAAGAAGACATCAACCCAGACTCTAACCCTTTCAGTAACCGATCCCTTCACCGGTCATCGGTCACACTTGATAGGTTAGTTGGAATTCCCGCTGCTGCTGGGATTGCTATCGGAGCGGTTATTGTCTACCAACCCAAACGTCCAGAGATTATTGAAGAGCAAACAGATAATCCTCAAGCGGAGTGGGAAACCCTACAACTTGCTATTAAAACAGCACAACAGCAACTTCAACACCTGATCAATACTGTTACTAATGATCAGGCAGATATTTTTCAGGCTCACTTGCTCTATTTAGAGGATCCAGCCCTAGTTAATAGAGCTTATCAGATTATAGTTGACCAGCATCTATGGGCAGGGGCGGCTTGGAAAACTGTGATCGATGAAACCGTAGCAAATTACCAAACTCTGGAAGACTCCTACATGCAAGCTCGCGGAAATGATGTGATCGATGTCGGCTGGCGAGTGTTGCGATTACTGACGAATAGGAAAGAAACCTGTCTAGAGTTGACTGAGCCTGGTATTCTGGTTGCTGCTGATTTAACCCCCTCTGAGGTCGCACAACTAAATCCGATCCAAGTCCTAGGTATCTGTTGCGCTAGTGGCAGTGCTACAGCCCATAGTGCCCTGATCGCCAATATGCTGGGTATACCGATGGTGGTTGGTGTTGGTCAGGATCTGTTGTCGTTGCCAGCTGGTACGGAGTTGGCCATGGATGGGACAACCGGTCAAATTTGGGTAGAGCCTTCTGAGGAACGGAAGCAAGAATTACAGATACAGAGCAACAGTAAGGATGAATTACCTAGGGAGGTCATTACTCAAGATGGACACAAAATTTCCTTGATGGCAAATGTTTTGGGAGAGGCTGATGCTAAATTGGCTCTCGATTGTGGTGCTCAAGGGATAGGTTTACTTAGGACTGAGTTTCTTTATCTGGAACGCTTAACTATTCCGATGGAAGAAGAGCAGTTGGCAACCTATCAAGCCATTGCGGAAATTATGGGTACCCATCCCCTAACGATTCGTACTTTAGATATTGGCGGTGACAAGCCCATTCCCTTCCTGAATCTAGCCTCTTCTGATGCTCCCTCTGCTCCGCACACCCCAGAGCCTAACCCTTTCCTAGGATGGCGGGGAATTCGTCAGAGTTTGGATTGTCCAGAGATGCTCAAAATCCAACTGCGGGCGATTCTACGAGGGAGTTATGGACACAACATTAAAGTGATGTTTCCCATGGTTTCTTCAGTACAAGAGGTAAGGGCTGCTAAGGAAATCCTAGCAGAGGCTAAAGCCGAGTTGCGCCAAGAAGGGTATAGTTTTAATGAACAGATGCCAGTGGGGATTATGGTAGAAGTCCCGGCAGCAGTAACCATGGCTGATCAGTTAGCCGCTGAAGTGGACTTTTTCAGCATTGGTACTAATGATTTGAGTCAATATGTCATGGCCGCTGACCGTACTAATCCCAAGGTGGCGAAGCTAGCTGATGCCCTTGAACCGGCTGTGCTACGGATGATTCAACAAACGGTAACTGTTGCTCATCAAGCAGGGATTACAGTTAGTGTCTGTGGTCAGTTGGCATCGAATCCAGTAGGGATACCGATTTTATTAGGGTTAGGGGTGGATGAGTTGAGTGTGAATCCACCTGCGATCGCTACTGTGATTTCAGTTATTACACAGTTGAGTATCAACCAGGCCGAGATGCTTGCTAGTGAAGTGTTGCAGCTAGATTCGGCTCTTGCGGTTAGAGAGTATAGCGCTACGCGCAAGGCAATAGGCAATAGGCAATAGGCAATAGTTTACTAGAACAGCTTTTGCTGCTTTTATAAATGTTAAACACCTTAATCGGTAGTGCTATATATTGTCAAGCAACTGGACAGGTCGGTTTGAGTTTTGGCAGGAGTGATACAGCGCTATAAACAAGGCAACAGGCAACAGGCAACAGGCAACAGGCAAAAGGCAAAAAAAAAGAGAGCCGTGTTACTGACTCTCTCGATCATCAGGGTGCATCTTATATTTCAAATATACCTGATTAAATGAGGGGTGTCACCCCTCACTGCATAAATCAGCCAAATGGCTTAGTTTGTAATGTGGTACTGCTAACCTGATCTCCCTCACAAGACAGGCATTTAGATTGGAATAGTTAAACTTAGGAAGCATTAGCAAGCCCAGAGCTATGTTCGAGGAACAACCCCAAGCACTACAGCAAAAGGTCAAACTTTTGGCATTGGAATCAATTCGCCAAGATAATCCATCTCAATGGTTTGAGGTTTTATATGCCGAAGCTAATGGGGATTCGGGGCAAATACCTTGGGCGCGTTTAACACCCCATCCCTATCTACAGGATTGGTTAGAGCATAATACATCCCAAGAGTCGGGTCGCTCTGCCCTAGTGGTTGGTTGTGGGTTAGGGGATGATGCTGAAGCGTTGGCGCAGCAGGGTTTCCAAGTGACTGCGTTTGATATTTCCCCGACTGCGATCGCATGGTGCAAAAAACGATTTCCCGATTCCCAAGTCAAGTACCAAGTGGCGGATTTATTTGCGTTAGAGCCAGCATGGCATCAGAACTTTGATTTTGTGTTTGAATGCCATAATATCCAAGCCTTACCCCTCAAGGTTCGGTCAACTGTCATGAATGCGATCGCATCCTTACTCGCCTCGCAATTAGACCCTTTAAAGTTGGGATAAATCGGGATTTATCGGTACAAATCCGACATGGACATTTAGCTAGCGCTATAGTAGAATTAGAATATAAGATTCAGACCTGACAATGCCCAAGCCCAAAACAGTAAGAGCAACAAAGAAAATATCAACTCAGATTGTCCCCGTAGCGGGGATGACTGAGTCGGTTAAGACTGAACTGCTCTCTACA
>NZ_JAAHIG010000579.1:0-3826 GCF_010692305.1 Moorena sp. SIO4G3
TCTTGATGCAGTCGCTCATGGGGGAAACCACGGCAGTCGCTCATGGTTAGAAGTTACCGTAAGACAGGCTCGCCTTAATCAATAAGTTTTACCCCTTTTCTGCATAGCCGACCAACCATAAAGGCTCAACGTAATCAGGTTTCGTCTCCGGGGGGAACCCCCAAGACCGCGCTGCCTCCCCAAGACCGCGCTGCATCGCTCTCAGTGATGGCAGGTGATAGTCCATTGTCAAACTGCGCCAAACTAAAAGAGTTTTGACAAATCATGGCCTAGCCTTATCCGAGAAATCTACTTGATTGATAAAGCAGCTTAAGGTAGGCAAAAAAAATTATCGGGTTGATCTACCTTTGATAGCCGTTTTTTATCGGCTGTTCGGTGCATTTTCGTGATTAAACTCAGTTAGTCTAAGTAACTTGTGAATTGGGAAGGCAAATTGTGGCCTTTGTACACTATTAGACTCGGGCATCTAAAATGTTGAAACTATCAATTCTTGGTATCCGTGGTATTCCCGCCCAATATGGTGGATTTGAAACTTTCGCGGAACGGCTGTCAAAATATCTTGTATCTCAGGGATGGGAAGTTACAGTCTATTGTCAGGAAGAGCACAAAAATCAGATGTATGAAGAATACTGGAATGGTATTCGTCTGGTTCATATACCGGTGCCCTATGGCAACGCACTGGGGTCGATAATTTTTGATTGGAAATCTACATTACATGCCCTCAAGCAAAAGGGAATCGTGCTTACCCTTGGCTATAACACAGCTATCTTCAGTATTTGGTATCGCCTCAAAGGGATTACCAATTTTATGAATATGGATGGTCTGGAATGGAAACGCAGTAAATGGAGGCTTCCTGAAAAAATTTGGTTATATCTCAATGAATGGGCTGGGTGTTGGTTAGCTAACAGTTTAATTGCTGATCACCCAGCAATCAAGAGTCATTTATTGACCCGAAAAGTAGCTTCTGATAAAATCACTGTGATTCCTTATGGAACCGAGAAAGTTGTTGATGGCAACTCACAACTTTTAACCGCGTATAATCTGGTTCCGAAGGAGTATGCTTTGGTGATTGCCAGACCTGAACCAGAAAACTCGATTCTAGAGATTGTTTCTGGCTTTTCCAGGCGACCTCGGGGTCTTAAATTGGTGGTGCTTGGTCGCTATTTACCTGATCAGATCCCCTATCACAAACAAGTTTTAGAAGCAGCCAGTGATGAAGTGATCTTTCCTGGTGCTATCTATAATAAGTCAGTGGTTAATGCCTTAAGATTCCACGCACGACTCTATATTCATGGACATCAAGTTGGTGGCACTAATCCTTCTTTAGTAGAAGCCCTCAGCGCTGGTCAACCGGTTCTGGCAAACAATAATCGCTTCAATCGTTGGGTTGCAGGAACTGGTGCTCACTATTTCAAAAATGAAGCAGAATTGGAGGAGAAACTGGAGATACTGCTAAATGATGCTGATGAACTGCAAAAAATGAAACTAGCGAGCAAAAAGCGCTACTATGAGGAATTTGCTCAGGATAAGGATATTAAAGCCTACGAAAGGTTGTTCCTATCCAAAGCTAAGCAGCTGCGTAAACTAGCTTTGTTCAGTTCTCCAATCCCTGACATAAAGTGATAGCCTCCATAAGTTGGGCTATTTGCTGATCAGGGAAAAATTGGGGTTAGAGGGTAACGAGTAATGGGTAAAGGGTAATGTTAGAAACCTTTATCCATTACTTTATTTAGGGTTTGCTGAAAAAGTCTTTTGGTATTGGTAGGAGTCAGCGAGTGTGGAGTCAGGAGTTAGGAGAAATGGGAATTATATAGGAGGTAGTCGGAAGACTTGCCCCTTGATTTTTCTGCTCTTGTCTGCCCAAAAGGCTAAGTTATTGAGCTTTTTCGACCGAAAAGCTTGCACTTTTTTGGAGCCAAAAAGGCTAAAACCTTTATCTGTCAATGCTTTGAGAGTTAATCAGCAAGCCCTATTTATTGTGAGCGGTCAGCGGTCAGCAGTCAGCGGTCAGCGGTCAAAAGCAAGCATATGCGCGAAGCGCACGCTAGGCGAACAGCGGTCAGCGGTCAGCCGTCACCTTAAAATAAACCTCTTTAGAGAGAATTTAATAATTCAAGATTAATGAGAATTGAAAGTCTGGGTAAAAGCCCTTGGCCATTCCCGTAGCGTGGCCACGCTACTTTTATTCAAAAGCTGACAGCTGACAGCTAATAGCTGATAGCACCTCAAGTAGCGTGCGCGTAGCGCTAATCGCTGTTCGCTGATAGCTCAATACTTACAATCAACAAGCCTTTATTACCTCCTGCAAGGTGGTAGTGAAATTTGGATAGGAGATGGCAGCCGCTTCAGCACCGTGAATGGTAGTTGTACCTTGGGAATTGAGGGATGCGATCGCTAAACTCATGGCAATGCGGTGGTCAGTATGACTATCCACGTCTGTACCGGTTAAGGGAGTACCACCGATAATCTCTAAACCATCGGGCAATTCAGTGACCTGAGCTCCCATCTGGTTCAACTGGGATGCCATCACGGCTAAGCGATCGCTTTCCTTGACTCGCAGTTCTGCTGCATCCCGAATGATAGTAGTTCCTTGGGCAAAGACTGCTGCTACTGCTAGAATCGGCACTTCATCAATCAGGCGGGGAATCAAGTCACCGCCAATGGTGCATCCTTTTAAGTTACTGTGACGTACCCGCAAATCTGCCACCGGCTCCCCAGCCACTACTCGCTGATTTAACAGCTCAATATCAGCCCCCATCATGGATAGGGCTTCTAAAATACCTGTACGGGTAGGGTTGACACCGACATTTTCCACAATCAGTTCTGAACCCGGTACAATGGCTCCGGCTACTAACCAAAAGGCCGCTGAGCTAATATCACCAGGAACAATTACGGCTTGCCCTTGCAACTGAGCCGGTCCTGTGACGGTAACACTATTGGTTTTTGGGTCAGTAATAATTTGAGCGCCAAAGGCTTTGAGCATCCGTTCGCTGTGGTCACGGGAGAGGGCTGGTTCAGTGACAGTTGTTTGTCCTTCGGTCATTAAACCAGCCAGGAGAATACAGGATTTTACTTGAGCTGAGGCGATGGGAGAGTGGTAGTGAATTGGTTTAAGAACCGAGCCTTTAATGGCCAGGGGAGCGAGGGAAGCACCTTCACGCCCCCAGATGCTTGCTCCCATTTGTTGTAGGGGTTTCACCACACGGGACATCGGACGCGATCGCAAAGACTTGTCACCGGTTACAGTAAAAAATCGGTCAGCAGCAGAGGCGAGTAGTCCCAGCATCAGTCGTAGGGTAGTACCCGAGTTACCTGCATTTAAGACATCAACCGGTTCTTGCAGTTTCCCTAGTCCTATACCCTTAACAATCACTTGTTCAGTATTAAGTTCCGAGATATCTGCGCCCAAAGCACGAAAGCAGCTAGCAGTGCTTTGGGGGTCTTCTCCCAAAAGTAACCCTTTAATGGTAGTTTTTCCTGACGCGATCGCTCCCAACATTAAGGCTCGATGGGAAATCGATTTATCCCCTGGTATCCTTATAACTCCCTGCAAAGATAGACCAGATGTTGGGGGATTTATGGTTAACGTCTGTTGATTTTCGGTGGTAGTTAGGGTGACTAGATTGGCTGGCAAGGACATAGACTTAGGTGACATTACCGTGCTGAATGATCACCGATTTTATCAAAATTCTAGGTATTACTCTTAAGAAACACATTCGCCTGGTGAGGACTGGGGAACAAGATCAAAACCAAGAGTCTGAGCTTTTTTCTCAAGATAGGAGAGAGTGCGTTGACGATACTTTTGTTCGTAAGCATCAACACCAGG
>NZ_JAAHIG010000058.1:0-34365 GCF_010692305.1 Moorena sp. SIO4G3
TCCATAAAGGCTCCACTCTTTAAGCGGTAACTTCTGACCGTGTCGTTAATAAAGCAAGCCTACGTATCCGTTCGCGCAGCGTCGGCGAAAGCCGATACCGTTGGGTGGAGTTGGCAAGAAGCCCACACTGTAATCTCTGATGAGCGTGTGGGAGTATGTCACTAAAAAGAGTTGCTGAAACATATAGGGAATAATCCCCCCAGCTCAAGGCTGGTGATCCTAACCTTTTCGCCCCTACTAATTTTACCCTAGTGACAGCTCCTATACTGATTCTATAGAATCACTGTAGGCAACAAGCGCCAATCCAGCTATTGCTTAGGAGGCGCTGGGCTTTAAGAACGGACTGCCCTCTCTTGATGCAAAGCGCGAGTGGGGGAAACCACGGCAGTCGCTCATGGGGGGAACCCCCAAGACCGCACTGCCTCCCCAAGACCGCGCTGCATCGCTGCCGCTCTGTTTTCTTGGTCTTTTTTTTTAAGACTGTTGTGCTGACAAACCAGCATTTAAGGCCGTAGGCCACGCTACGCGAACGGCTTTATTTATCAGTACATATTATTATAGCAATTCCATGCATACCCTGTGCAAAATTTATCCCACATCTCAAAACAAAGTGTGAGTGTGGGATGAATTTTGCCGGAAGCTAATTTTAGAGTATTTTATCTTAATTGACACAAGAAGAGACAGAAAAATCTTCAAGCTCCTAACCGTGACTGTAATCCGATGGTAACCATTCAGCCCCGTGAATCAGCTATCAGCTAGTTATGAAGGGTAACATAACTGAGATATTCCAAACCGGGTCACGAAAAAGTGCCCTATTTTAAAAAACGATTAGGGCTGACTCTGTTGATTAATCCAGCATTACCTGATTTTAGCTAAGACGTGAATGCTGAGGTCTGATTTGATTACAATATCTTGCGATTTATTAATTAACGTAAATTTATGGGAACTCCCACAAGCCAAAACCCCGCGTTTTTAAACCACCGGATGTAGGCTCGCTGCGACTTTAGTCGCCTAGACACAATTTTGCCAAAAAGGATTGACAATACCTCGCGTAGAGTATTATTTAGATATGGGTACAGGCTGAGAAACCGAGGCGCAACCGGGAGAGAAACCCGCCACTGCTTGACCTAAAAGAAGTAATGCCCGGAGGGCAGGGAAAATCCTCCTTAAAAACCCAAGCATCAACTAACAATTGGTGTGTGAACTCAGCAAAAACACTTTGAGAAAACAACGGTACGGCGGGGCACGCCGAAACCAGGTGAAACAGGGAAGCAACGAAATCTATAAGACACTTCTCAAAAAGTAACTAAACGCCTAAGGAGACTAGCCCGCTGGGTCTTTCGTGAACTGAACTAAAATCTTAGTCTTGACGGGATTTCGGTTTAGATATTGCCATTTGGACACGGAGGTTTAAGGCCGGTCGTAGATCTAGGAATCCCCGTCACAAAGCGAGCGGGGAGTGTCAACAATCCAGGAACTTGCAACAATGAATTTAAATCAATTAACTGGTAACTAAGGGTAATTGCTATTTGACGATCAATACTCTTACCCATAAGCGGGTCTTGCATAGGTTGGTCACGTTTTTCAACAGCCATAACACTTATCAAGACCAAGCTTAGATATTGTTTCAGTTTATGGAACATCATGACTAAAAGTTTGTTAAAAATTTATCCCCTTGGCCATCTCAGTCTTGCTTTGGTGGAATGGGTATTACTGGCATGGGCAATTCGCCTGTGGCGTCGCTCAACTAGTCTGGCCATGATTGTCCTGCCCATTGTGCTAGCAAGCATTAGCTATGACAATCTAGTTTTGGCCATGGGGAGCCTGATTGGTGAAGGAGATCTCCTGAAATCACTGAGTATGGTGCGCTTCCTCTTACACTTCTTAGTGGTGCCCCTATTTATTGTAATTGCTGTTGAACTAGCTCACCGGGCTGGAGCAGTTTGGGCTAATACAATTGTACGAGTGTTATCCTGGGTGCTTGCCCTAGGACTGGGTGGGTATGAAGTGGCGACCCACTTTGTTGGCCTAGAATTGGTTCCAGTCACCTTTGCTGGCACCTTGCGCTACACAGTGGCCGAAGTGAGTGGTCCACCAATTGTAACAATTTTGGTCAATTTGTTCGTGCTGCTGATTGGTATCGGCATCTGGGTAAGGCTGAAATGGCCATGGCTATTTGTAGGAACCTTGGTTGCCCTAATTGGCAACGCTGTACCAATCTCTCGAGTTGGTACCCTTGTCGGTAGCGCCTCTGAATTCGTCATGGCTCTGAGTTTGCTGTTAACTGAGCGCAGGACACAGTTTGTCCGTGCCCAACTCGGCTCAGGTGAAAAGACAACAGTCGATACCAGCCTGTCGGTGACATAAATTGCTATACATCCCCGATGTTGGGTTTAAGGTTTAAGGTTTAAGGTTGCGTTGAATTTTGAATGTTGAATGTTGAATGTTGAATGTTGGGTTGAATGTTGAATGTTGAATGTTGAATGTTGAAGGTTTAAGGTTGCGTTGAATTTTGAATGTTGAATGTTGAAGGGTTAATAACCTGAAAGCTGAAAGCTGAAAGCTGTAACCTTAAACCTTCAACCTGTAACCTTAAACCTTCAACCTGTAACCTTAAACCTTCAACCTGTAACCTTAAACCTTCAACCTGTAACCTTAAACCTTCAACCTGTAACCTTAAACCTTCAACCTGTAACTTTCAACCTGTAACTTTCAACCTGTAACCTGCAACTTACTTATCATTAAAGATATTACTGCCATGAATACCGAATTTAAATTTAGACCAATTCCCTTTGGTTGGGTTGCTATCCATCCCAAGCCGATAGGTGTTGTTCAGTTGATTGGTGGTGCATTTTTCGGAAGTTTTCCGACAATTTTTTACCGATATATCGCCAAGCGATTATTTGAATCAGGTTATACCGTTGTTGCCAGACCGTTTAGATTTACCTTCCGCCATTGGCCTGTAGCAATTGGTTTGATCAAAGAACAAAAACCCCTATTCAATGGAATTTTAGAAGAAGCCAAAAAATTGGGATATGAGTACAGTATCTATGAAGAAGACCCCTGTGCCAAATCGAGTAATTATTTTTGGTTAGGTCACAGCCTAGGAACAAAATATATCGCACTTTTAGAGCTTTTAAGTGATTTGGAGTTCAAAAAAAATCAGGGAATTCTGGAAAAATGTGTTGGGAAAGATCAAGAGAAGCAGATTGAATATAGCCTCAGAAATGCTGATATAAAAGATATTTCTTTGATCAATCAACCGTCTATATTAATGGCTCCTGTTATTAGTGGTACCCGTAGTGCGGTTCCTGTGCCATTCATAGCTGATTTAGTAGACAGACTTGGTTTCGGGGTATTACCCAAACCCAAACAAACCTATTGCTTGATTAAAAATAGCCGTTTATTTCAGCTTACTGCTTTGATTAGCTTTAGTAAGGATAAGATTGCTCAAGAAGCTGGCACAGTGCGTTGGCTACAGGATATAGGCAAGAAACTCTTCATTGATGAGAAACTTCCCGGTAAGCATTTGACTCCCCTCGGTTGGCTCCGGGGAAATGATCAACTTGCGGATACGGTTATTCAAGTTATCAAAAAACTAGCCGAGCGAGTCTAAGGGAACAGCGGATCTGGGAATAGGGAACAGGGAATAGGGAACAGGGGGAAGAGTATGGGAAGTGTGGGAAGTGTGGGAAGTGTGGGGAGATGGGGAGATGGGGAGATGGGGAGATGGGGAGATGAGGAAGGGGTAAACCTAAACCCTACAACCTAAACCCTACAACATAAACCCTACAACCTAAAACCTACAACCTAAAACCTACAACCTGCAACCTCCAACCTGCAACCTGTAACCTTCAACCAAATAACCTCCAACCAAATAACCTCCAACCCCTAAAAGCTGTGCCATTGTAGTAAGATGGAAAAAGTAAAGAATTGTTAAAATCAACGAACCATTAAATTCATGGCTATTTTTCGTCAGTACATTGCTCCCCTACTGGCACTACTAGGCTTCTTAATTGCCCTATTGGCAGTCAGTTCTCGGATCTTTTTACCGAACGATATGCTAGCCCCTGCACCGATTGAAGACGTTGACGCTGCCAGCATCCAAGCACCAGTATTCGCTCAGCTGGTTGTTAACCAACATTTTCCGAAAATTGGTGAGTAAGCCATTGTTAGCAGGCTACCAGCTACGCCTGGGAACGGGACGAGAACGGGCAATTTTGGTGAAGTTCATGGAGTTAACTTACCAAGAGCTTTTTCCGGAACAAAATGATTTTTCTCACCTGGCGAAGACTGTTAAACAGTACTTTTCCAGAGAAACCCCCCTGTGGTGGGTTACAGTAGCAGATGGGAAGGTTTCTAGGAAAGGCTCTATTATAACTCATCCCTTGCCGGTGGGTTGTCTGTGGATGGGCAATGGGGTTGATCAGGTAAATGGCGATCGCTATGGCTATATCTTTTTACTTTATGTCATGCCAGCACACCGCCGTCAAGGCATTGGTTCAGCACTGATGCAGCACGCTGAAGCTTGGGCAAGGGCAAGAGGCGATCGCCAACTTGGATTACAGGTGTTTCAATCGAATCAAGTCGCTTTGAACCTTTACCAGCGACTGGGTTTCCGCACCCAATCTCTGTGGATGGTTAAACCATTGCACAGAAAATACTAATTATCAAACTGGTAGAATCAGGCAAGATAAGGTAGGTTATCAGGCATGTATGAAGATGATGATCTGAGTTTATTGGATAATACGGCTTTACTAGAAAGCCCTTTAGATGACATAGAGCCGATTGAAGATGAGTTAGAAGCTTCCAAACCTGATCCAGAGGAAATGCTGGCTCTGTTAACGGCACCGGAAAGTCAGCAACGGATGCTAGCAGCTCGTGCCTTTTGTGAGTTGCAAGATGAGCGAGCAATTCCCCATCTGATTAACCTGTTAAATGATGTTTGTCCCTTGGTGCGGGTAAGTGCTGCCTATGGTCTAGGGCGCAATCCCAGTCCCACAGCAGTAAAGCCTTTGATTGACCAGCTAACCGTTGATTGGAACGGTTATGTCCGTAAAGGGGTTGTCTGGGCATTGGGGAACTGTCGCGATCGCCGTGCTTTAGCTTCTCTAATTGATTCCCTAAAAACCGATATTCCTGCAGTGCGTTTGTGGGCAGCTAGTGCTCTAGCGCAAATGGCGGAGTTAGATTATGAAGAAGTAATCGCATCAATTCCGCCCTTGATTACTGCTTTAAGGAAAGACCCAGTAGCAGCAGTGCGCAGTAATTGTGCTTGGTCTATCGGGCAGCTGTGTCGGGAATTGCCCTCCAATGCGGTTTACGCTGGTGCTATTGATGCTTTAATTGAAGCAATTGCTGATGATGAAGACCTAGGGGTAAAAGAAGACGCGAAAGCTGCCCTCTTGAAAGTGGGAGACCCCCGTGGACTTCAGATGATTGAAATGATTGAGATGGAAGGGTTTTTGTAAGTTGGCATGTTATAGCCCCTGGGCGCGGGAAGTCTGGGGAGATGGGGAGATAGGGAGATAGGGAGATGGGGAGATGGGGAGATGGGGAGATGGGGAGATTTTACAAGGGTAGGTTTTGAGTACGTACTTTCATTAGCTAGAAACTCCTCAATATATGTATTAAAATATGTATCAAAATACACAATCATTTCCGGGGTAATTCTGCCCATTTCCCGCTTCTGACGACTCCCTCGGTGCGCTTTCCGTAGGCGAATTAAATTCGCCACGGGTCGCACCGCTCCCGACTCCCGACCCAAATGTAAAAAACCTACCCCTGTGAGCCCCTCTCCCCACAGTCTTCTTCCTATTCCCTGTTCAAGCCTTATGCTTGTAGCCCCTCTTGCGCTACACTAGCTACCTGCTCAACACTGTCATTCGCTAATGTTTCTAGGACTGCCCTAGCTTCTTCTCCTCCCAGATGAACCAGTGCCTGTACTAACCGATAACGAATTTGCCAGTCGGAATTAGTGGCAAAGGGAATCAACAGAGGCACAGCCCGGGGGTCTCCCAATTCTCCTAAGGAACTAATGGCGGCGGTTTGGATTAAACTGGTATCGGATTTGAGAGCATCTTCTAAAAGTTGAAATGAACGGGGTTCACCTAGTTCCCCTAAGGCAGCAATAATACTAAATTTAACGATCCACTCAGTGGTTTGGTTATAGATTTGCTCTAAATCATCATAGGCTTCGGTGAGCTTCAAGGCACTCAAGGAATCCGCTGCTGCTGCCTGAACATCAGGTTCTGGATCATTGAAAAGGCGATCGCGTAATAGGGTCAAAGATAGGGTTAAATCCTGATTACCCAAGGTATGGAGCTGGCTTACTGCCCCATATCGAATCCGAACATTGTTATCTTTAACCAAGGGTTGAATTAGCTCAAACGCCACCGATGGTTCCAGCTGGCGTAGTTGGTTTAATCCACTAATGCGCTGGCCAAAATCCTGTGAATTCAGCAGCTCTTGGACAGATTCACGAGTAACGGTCATGGGTAATTGCTCAATATCTAGCCAAAACTCAACTTACCATGTTACTTGTTCACAGTGAACACTCAACAGTTCCCTTAATTCGCTAATTCAGCTGCCATCGCCCGGACAATATCCCCAGAGGTCAGAATTCCAATCACTTGCTCTGCCTCATCTGTTACTGGTAAATGGTGGATTGATTTTTCCTGCATCAACTTAGCTGCTTTCCGTAAGGGTTGATCGGGTTTGATGCTCATGGGATGACCAGTCATTACTTCTCCAGCGGTTTGTCCGAGAGCCTTATGGAGTTCTTGGTCATAACGGGCAGGATTTTCTAAGTAAATCACGCTGTCGAGAAACATGATATAGACTGGCGGTTCTACTCCTGTCTCCTGCCACAGCAAGTCAGCTTCTGAAATCACTCCTACCAATTTGCCTGCTTCGTTAACCACTGGCAAGCCACTGATGCTTTGTTCAGCAATAATTTTGATGACTTCCTTGATCGGTGTTTGGGGCTGCACCACGATCGGCTCGCGGGTCATGACTTCAGCAACGGTTTTGGCCATGGGTGTTTAAGGGTTTTGAATGGTTTAGCAGGTGATAACTCTATTCTCCCACTGCCCTAGTCTAGAAGGTGACACAAGTCTGAAAACTTTATGGTTGATTAAGCTTTGACCGTAAGCTTTGCCCAGTTACCGTTAGCTTTTTCTTCAATTGTCTTACCCCTATCCCTACTCCCTATTCCCTACTCCCATTAACCCAGGAGGAGGTAGCTCACCAATGTTTGCGATCGCTATCACTACACTAGGGTTTTACACTATAGTTTACAAATGAGATGTAAAACTAGGATGGATAAAGCAAAGGAACAGGAAACCGCTTACAAGTAACAGTAGGAAAGAGCTCCGAATAGTTTTTAATACTCCGATAAATCAGCAATATTGTTCATGACCTATTTGTAAATGCTAAATATCTGCCGCTATCTGATTTGGGGGTGTTGAGCTGGTATAATTTACTCTGAATACTGCTCTTAGAGTTCCCCGCCAAGGGAGTGATTATCTACGCTTCGGGAATGCCTCCGGCCAAGATTAAGCCACGATTATCCTCACTAACCTTATATTTTCTCTGCTGAGATTGTTATTAGAAAACTAAAATTGTTACATTATTATGTGGTAGATAATATAGCTATCACTTTAATTAATGATAGATTTAACTGGTTCTCAACGCAAGAAATTACGCCAAGCCATTATCAGTGCTTATCCCACCAAAGATGACTTGGCGATAATGGTTGATGATGAGTTAGAAGAAAACTTAAATGCTATAGCTGGAGGAGGGAACCTTACTCAGGTTGTTTTTAGATTGATTCAATGGGCTGAGTCAAGAGGTCAATTAGAATCCTTAATTATCGCAGCCTATGGGACTAATCCAGGTAATCCAGAATTAAAAGAGTTTTATCAAACCATTTTTCAGCAGAGGTTTAGGATTCATCTCCCCCCAGTAAATACTATCAGAGATATTGGCCCTGCTATTGAGTGGCTTGGAGCAGAGGAAGAGTTACAACTCCAAGGTTTCTGGCAACCGGAACCAGATTTTTGGGATGTTGGCTACCTGAAACGAGCGATAGCAAAAGCAAGCTCTGTGTGTCGGATTGAAATTAACCCACAGGGAATTGAAGGGACTGGTGTTTTGATTGCCAACAGGCTAGTTTTGACTAATTACCATGTTCTGAATCCTGATGAAAACGCGGATATGCACATCAATGCTCTCAATGCTGTCTTGCGTTTTGGCTGTTTTAGCTCTGATTTGGGAAATGAAACTAAGGGACAGGTCGTTAAATTAGACAGACAGCAACCGATTTTACATTCCAGTCCTACTAACAAACTAGATTACGTTTTGCTACAAGTGGCAGCAACTAGTCCTCTATCCAAGGATACTCAACCTGCTCGTTGGAAGCCTAATCATCTTCCTGTTAAAGGGATGGGAATTAATCTTTTTCAGCATCCCGAAGGTGCATCAATGAAACTCTCTATCAGTCGTGATGGGATAACCGGAGTTTATCCCGAGAGGGGACTAGTTCAATATGTCAACAAAACTGCCTTGGGGTCTAGTGGTGCCCCATGTTTTGATGAAGATGGTACCCTAGTCGCTTTGCATCACGCTCAGCGAGCTAGAAGTTTTGGTACTATCCGGGAAGGCATTTTATTTAGTTGCATCTATCAGGAAATTAAATCCTACCTCTAGTAAGGAGAACTAATACTTGACATGGGTCGTCGAATTATTACCACCCAATTTGAAGCTAAGAGCAGTGCAAAGATTGATGGCTATTTTGATCGGCTGCTCAAATATATTCCCTCGGAAATTGTTGGGGCTTGGATAGCTATCAAAGGAGTGCTAACAAGTGCCGACGACGTTCCGATTAATCTATTATTATGGGTGTTATTTATAGTCTTTGTAGTTCTAACTGCTGTTTGGATATTAAAGTTAACATCAGAGTCCAATAAGCCACCAGCCGTTACCCAAATAGTAGTTTCCACTGGCGCATTTATAGTTTGGGTATTTGCTCTGGGAGAGCCATTTTCATCCTTGGCGTTTTACCGTCCAGTCTATGGTTCCCTATTGCTTATTCTCTATAATATAATCATACCGTTGTTTAATCCTTCTCAATTAAATTCTTGAGTAATTGGAAATTATAGTATGAATGTATGAGTTATCTGGTCCTGAACGCCGGGAAATACGAAAAGCTTTAATGAGCGCTTTTAGAAATAAAGATGATTTGGAAGTATTACTGGATGAATCTGATTTTAATGATGATTACTTAGGGATAATTCAAAGTCAAAAAAAATATAAAACTATTGTTTATTACTTAATTAATGAAGCCATTAGCAGAGGTGAATTAAATCAACTAATTCAAAATGCCTATAATGATAATCCTGGAAATAAAAAATTACAAATTATTTATCGAAGATATGTTCAGGATTATACAAGTGAACGAAAAAATGGTATTACTCCCCCTAATTATGAAGAAAAACCTATAGAGCCACCAGACCCACCTGACCAATTACCTCAACAACCAAACCAAGAAAAATATCAAAAATTAAAGAATCTTCTGGACAAAAAAAAATGGGTAGAAGCCAATGAAGAAACGTTGACTATTATGAATCAAGTTTATGGTAGAACTACAACAGACTCTTGGCATGAAAGAGATATTCAAGAATTTCCCTGTGATATCCTCTGTCAAATCGATAAACTCTGGCGAGACCACAGCAATCACTGTTTTGGTTTTACTATCCAGACAATGATTTGGGAAAGAAAATGCACTAATTTAGCTCATCCTGAAGAAGCATTTGGTTACTATGTAGGCTGGTATGAGCACGATATAAAAACATGGCTATCCTGTTCAGACCCAGCTTTCAGAGGAAAAGTCATGGATCAAGAAAAATATAAAGGAATTCTGCCAACACTGATTTTAACTAATACCAATCTGGAAGTTAATGCTAGTCTTATCCCCCATCTTGTCGAAAGACTTCAATTCTGTGACTGTGATTCATTTAATTAAATCAGGAGGATTTACAATACTTGACGTTCGGCATAGTTAATACTGTTTATAACCTTGAGGAGTTTCCTAATGAATAAAATCTTTCTAGGACGAGATAAACAACAGCAACGTTTCCGAAATGTTTTAAACTCCTTGGTTGCTCCAGCCTCCACTTCCGAAGAAAAACCAAAAATTTTTCTACTTCATGGTTTTGGTGGCATGGGTAAAACGACCTTGTTGCAACGACTGTACAACATCAGTCGAGAGGGAGAGTTTCAAAATTGCTTCAATACTTTATGTTTAGATTGGGAGAAAGAACGAGAACACTATATTGGTCTTCAAGTAGACCATGATGCTATTCAGCCAGTTACTATACTGGAGGCTATGTATCATAAATTCCTTCAGCAGGAAGAATGGAAAGGCTACTTTGAAGAGTACAGTTACAATCAGAGTCTCTTGAAAACAGCTATAGAAAAAATTAAACAAGCGGAGGAAGAACAGGAAAGAACTAACCAAGCAGTGCTATCTGACTTGACAACAAAGGAATCGGAAGTTTACAAAAATTCAGACAAAAGGTTAGCTAAGGCTTTGGGAGCAGGGATTGCGGAAATAGCTGCTAAAAAGCCATTTATAATTTTTTTTGACACTTACGAACTGGTTGATCGAATCGAGTGTGATTCTGTTTTGCGCAAGGTGATGAAACATGGTGGCAGTCAGGTTGTGTGGGTAATTGCTGGACGGTCAAATTTAGCAAATAATATCTGCAGAAACGAAGCAGCCAAAGAAGCCCTAACTGCAGCCTTGGCAGATAACGATCCCGATATTGTGGCATTAGCTATCAAGGCTTTAAGGCCTTTAGATGCCCTGGAAGTACCGCAACTTATTCGTTTCCTCAATTTGGATCAATCAAAAGATCGATACGTGCGTGAAGCGGCTGCTCGTGAGCTAGGTTATATGGCTAACGAGCAGATTATAGCAAAGGTCTTAGAGGCAGTTGAACCTTTAATTGAGGCAATGCGTAATGACTACATGAAGCAAGTTCGTGAGGCCGCTAGTCAGGCAGGAGCTACTATCTATTCTGCAACGGAGTATTCAGATTATAAAGAAGTAAATTTAGATAAAACTGTTCGTAAAAAACTTCAATATGCTCTGATACTAGCAGGAAAAAAAATATCTGAACAAGAAGAAGAATTAGAAGAAACGGAGCCCAGAATACTAATTAACAATTTAAACAGTTCCAATGATATTAATGAACGAGAGCGTATTATTAATAAACTAGGGAAATTACAAGCTTCAGAAGCTGTGAGACCACTGGTTGACTTGCTCCAAGACACCAATCAAGAACCTGATATCCGAGCAACAACAGCAGCAGCCCTTGGGGAGATCGGAACAGCCACTGCCAATCATAATCAGGCAATTCAGGCTCTAGTTAAGGCTTTGGGGGATAATGATAGTTTTGTACGTCTACAAGCAGCACAAGCTTTGGGGAAATTAATTCCTCCCGTAGGAATAGATGTCTTATACCAAGCTATTAGACAAGATAAATTCAGTAATGTGCGTAAGACAGCCAAAGAGGCACTAATAAATTATATTAGAGATTCTAATCAGTCAACTAGTGAAGATAGAAGAAAAGCATTTAATTACTTAAAGCTAGTTTATCCAAATGATGCGGAAACACTGTTACAACAATCTATTCCTGATGCCCATGTTTTAAGGGAATATAATCCAGAGCAACAGGTCAATTTTGAGAATATGTCTGTAAGTGATCTTATTGATCAACTAAATAATAACAATACTCAAATAAACCCAGATGAATGTGTAGCGATCGCTAAGGCTCTAGGGAAACATGGAGATAGCGATGCCTTAGAGCCACTTATTAACAAACTAAAAGATTTAGAAGAGGGAGATTGGGTGGCACGGGTGTCTGTAATCAAAGCATTAGGTAATTTAAAAATTTCAATGGAGGAATTAGAACAAACCCAATTGGTACAAAAAATTCTGGTGGATAGGTGGCGTAATGATGCTATATCTGATGTTAGAGATGCTGTCAAGGAAGCTCTCAAGTATATATATCTAAAAACCGGTGGCTACAAACCTGCAGCACAAGCTTTGGAGCGATACTCGGACGATCCATTCTTCCTGGAACGTTTAAAAGCTAAGATATCTTCAAGAAAGAATAACTAACGTAAAATTAAGCACAAAAAGTTATTTAACTATTATCTATACTAGAGTAAACTTATGTAATGAACTAATACCCAAGATGGAGTATCCAATTAGAGCCAGAGAAGGTAATCCCTACACAACTCTAGAGTCGAAACAGGTAAGTATATCAGAAATAATCAATAAGCTATCTAATCCAGAAACACAAGTTGATGCCTTGCAAGCGCTTGGCATTAGATTTAATAATACAATCTTAGACATCAAGTTTATTGAAACTGGTAATGCCTACGCCGATCCGGATGGAGATAGAACTAAAACAGAGGATGTATCAACAAAAAGCGTTGACGTAGAATTAATCCTTGATAACCAGCCACGGCAACCTCTTACTATAGAAAGTTATCTCGAAGCCTTCATAGAAGATGGTGTTAATTTTTTCGGTTCTGTTACGTTCAAAACTCCTAATGGAGAAACTAGAAAAATACCGATGATTGGCAGAGGAACAGCGGCACTTGATGGCAGAGCAAATGATGCACACGCCGGATTTTGTGTTGGTGGTGCTTGTGCCTCTTTCCAAGAACGTACTGCTATAGTTCTAGCGGTCGCTGCTGCTGCTGGTGCTAAGGATAAGCAAATAGACTTGATTGGAGAAAAACTAGGGTATATTAATGATAAATATCACGGGCGCAGAGATATACTGACTTATTCCTTAGAATGTGCCAAGAGGTCACAGATGCCAAGTTATACAGAGTACATGAAAGCCCGTTATCCAGAAGGTGAACGTTCTCCATTACTTCAAAGTATGATTAATACAGGGAAACCTAATCAGGCTTATTACCAAAAGGCACTCCAGAAAATGACTCCTGAAGAACTGGCAGAGGATCGAGAGGCAGCAAAAGCTAGTTATAAATCCTACTCTTAGCTCTTGCTTTAGGCATTTTCGAGGAACTAAGTCCCAACTCTATTTTATCTTACCCTTTCAGAGATTATATTGATGGAATTTTAGTTACCCAGAATAACCCCAAATCATAGTAGTTGGGTTTTAAACAACAGGGTGGTATCTATAGTTTCGCTATACAATGGCACAAAATAACCCTTATTTTAAAATAACCAAAACTATGGTATCTAAAGATATAGTCAGCAAATATTTGCAAGAGTTAAAAGATTATCTTAAACAAAATTTAAGCAACAAATTTTTAAAAATATCTCCCTTGAAGCGTACTTATGAAGATAATTCCACGGCTATAGGTATAGGTAAGGAAGTAATCTCCCGTAAAGAAGAAATTACTGATTTAGATGAGAGTTTCCATGAATACAATAGTCGATTATTACTACTTGGTGAGCCAGGGGGTGGTAAAACTATATCATTGATTAAATTTGCTATCAAAAAGGTAGAAGAACGAATTGATAATCAAAGTTCATTGTTGCCAATTTTTGCAGAAATTTACACCTGGACTGAAATTTATAATGATCGAAAAGAAATCAGTAAAGAGAGTATTATTTACTGGTTAGCCAAGCAAACAAAATTAGAAGGGGATTATCTCGAAAAAAAAATTCAAGATCATCAAGTATTCTTACTACTAGACGGATTAGATGAACTTCCCTTCAATGTATCTCAAAAAGCACAAGATCCAAATGCCTCTCGTGAAGACTATCGTGCTCAATTTATTGAGAGTTTAAACTCTGTTGATGGTTTTCAGCAAGTTCCAATGGTGATTAGCTGTCGCCGTAGAGATTATGAAGATATAACGGCTAATCATGATAAAAATCCACTCAAGTTAAATCGTGCAGTAGTCCTCAATCGTTTAAGTGAAAAACAAATTAAAGAGTATGTCACGTCTAACTCTATTTTTAGAGATAATCAACAAGGGGCAAAACTCTGGAATCTACTGGATAAGAGTCCAGATTTACTCAAGATGGTTCGCACACCATTTCTTTTATATACGTTAATTTCGATCTACCAAAATCAAGAGAGCGACGGCGAAGTCAAACCGTTTTCCAGAGTTAGCACTCACGAACAGTTATTTGACCGATTTATCGAACAAGGATTTAGTAGAGAAAAGGATAAAAAAGAAAACAGAACTCAACAAAACCTACCATGCTCTTCGGCAGAGGAACTCAAGGAAAAGCTAGGGGAAATTGCGGTAGTGATGATGAGTGATTCCGAACCCGATAATACTAAAATAGAAGAGCAAATTTTTGCTAAAGTTATCCCTCTGGAACAGATACATGCTTTTACTGGCTTAGCTAGAACTATCCAATTATTATTTGAGACTTCTGAAAAACAGGTTTATTGTTTTCGACATCTACTACTCCGGGATTACTTTGCTTTTCGTTATGCTAATAAATTTTTACAAAAGGGAGAGCTTCAAGATGACAAGTCCAGCAGCTCAATCAGCAAAATTGAAGTAGTGAAAGCTCTTGGTAAGCTAGATAACCAACGCGCTGTTGACTTACTAACAGGAGTATTAAATAATAACGAAGAAGATAAAGATGTTCGCTACGAGGCAGCTAATTCTTTAGGTCAATTTACGTCTGGAGTATATTTTCGAGGTTATCGAGAGACCTTTGGCGATGAAAATGTGATTAGCTATTCCCTAAGTGAATTCTCTTCAGATCAGACCAAGGAATATTTTCAGGAATTTGTTCCAGAGCGAAGTATTACATTAAAGGATGTCAATAAAATTGATAGAATCAGCCGTGGTATTCCCTTAGTGGTTAATCTAGCCGCAACGATGTGGCGTGAAGGAATTCCCGTCAATGATATTGTTTCTGAACAGGGATATTCTCACGCTGAAATTGTGGCAACAGCTTGCAGACGCTTTCTGACTCACTTTAGTAAATTTAAAGATACCGAAGAAGATTTGCGAGCAGTTTATCTCCTCGCCATGATGCGTCGCTTTGATTCTGAATTTTTGCAGAGCATGCTGAATACTCCCGACTTACAGAGTCGAGGACAAGAGCTATACAAACGCTATTCTTTTGTTTCTCCTGAATTAAGGTTAGATGGTCAACATCAAGTCTTCTTCAAGAAATTTTTGCTGGAACAACAGCGCAATGATTCACTGGTCAAGGAAATCAGTAGTAAAGCCCGAATTTATCTGGAACAGCGCTTTAACGAATACAACGTTAACCAAGCAAGGGATATCCGCTTAACCGATAGTTTAACCACTAGTGCTGAACAGTGGATTAATAATTCCGAAAATCGAGAGATAATTAGTGATTGGATTTATTATTGGTTCTTGAAAAGTGAAGAAGAAGGTTGGAACTATCTTATCCCCTATCTAGTGAAAGGATGGTTTTATAATCTGGAGTGGGCACGTAGTCTTTTGGACATTCCAGTTCAGTTTACCTCTACAAGAGAAAGCAGCTATTTGTTAAGGCTTTTCAGATGGGGTCTGACTTCTGGAACAGAAGATCAGTCTCTGCTACTAGAGGAATTAGAAAAACGAACTAATCAGAGATTAGAAGATAAAGAATTCATAGCGATTGTGCTACTCAAACGGGGTGATTTACTCTTTGAACAGGGAAACTATAAAGAGGCTCAGTACAAATACCAGGAATTAAAAAACTACATACCCGATCAAGGGATAACCTTGACACAGAAGTTATTATTCTCAGAGCAAAGAGTAGAAGCTTATCTTAAAAACCAGGATAATCTCCAAAATAACATACGGGAACTTATCCAAAAAATGGATGATAGATTGACACGAGAAGCAGGTTTGTATTTAGAAAATCAACAGCCAACATCAATCACAGAGAATTTGCCGAAAAAGTTAGAAGAGCAAGAAAATTCTATCTCAGAAACTAGTCATGATTTACCACAACAGGATTCAGACACAACCTATTCCCCACTTTCAGATGCACTTCCGGAAAACAACTTAGATTCAATCCCGATCAAAGCAGTATTTTTAGGGTTTAGTGGAGGGGTTTTATCGGGGGTGTTGATTAGTGGTAATGGAAACGTTTTCTTGTGGGTACTTATGGGGTTTTTATTAGGGATTATCATTGGTAATGACCAAATCCGTGACGCTTTTAAGGGGCTATATGACCAGATTATAGCCCTTTTCAAATAGGTGAGGTGCGGGAGCAGGTCAATAATCGCTTCATCAAATTGTTATTGATGGTGGGTAGTAAATTGAAAATGCGATCACTATGTAAGTATTCAGCCGTCAGCCGTCAGCTTATTTTATTAAAAAGCACCTCAAGTAGCACCATCTGTAGCGCATAAAATCTTGGCCTAGCCTGACCTACGGCCAATAGCTGAACGCGCACGCGTGCGGGTAGCGCTTAAGCTGATAGCTGAATGCTTACATCGCTATTGTGATTACTTGATTGATTACTTGACATCTAAGGCAATTACCACATCTCCTAGAAAATTTTCTGGATTAAGAAGGCAAATAATCTGGAAAAAACTCCTGTTTCATCCGTTCACAATATTGACAGAGATTTTCGAATTGAGATACGCGATCAATAATCATACTGTTGAAAGGAGGTAAAATCATGTTTGCAATATAACCATAAGCCGTTGCATCTAAGGTTGTCGGTTTATCCCCCATAAAAAATGCTTTCTCTGCTAAATAATCAGACAGGGCTTTAAAATCAGCATTAATAATTTGACAAATTCCCCTCTCAGAGTGACGACCCATTCCCTGTTGATAAATCTGATTAGAAATGGTTTTTTTTACCTGTTGTAAAAACTGTTCCGATTCTGATGTCGAGCTCCCAGCACAGTAGAAATTACTTAATATTTGTTTGTAGACTTGCCAGTTTTATTCAATGTTATAACGAATATAAAGCTCTCCCCAATAAGTATTTTCTTTCAGCATCCGCCGAAAAGCTAAGGATATTGCTTTCTCTGTTGATGTCAAATCGCGGTCAGGATCTATGCCCTCTTTTTCCTTAATCACCTCGATAATTAGGGTAGAGTCGCCGATCAGTTTTCCTTCATAGTCTATAAACGGAATTTTGCCTTTGGGAGCTTTAGCAAAGTCCTTAGGAATCTCGATATCGTAAGCAATATTAGCTATACGCAGCCAAGTTTCTAATTTCATACAGGGTGGACTAATACTCGGTAATCCCCATGAAGGTGGTGCCTTATACAAAGTAATCATTACAGTCAATAGGATTCGATATTACGCTTACAGCGGTTTGGACTTCAGTTAGGTACAAAATTCTCGGTTTTTAGGGAGCAGGGAGCAGGGAGCAGGGAGCAGGGAGCAGGGAGCAGGGAGCAGGGAGCAGGGAGCAGGGAGCAGGGAGCAGGGAGCAGGGAAGAGAGAAGAGGTAATAGGAGAAACAATGTGTACCTGATAGTTAGGCAAACCGCCGTAACCAATAACTATTATAATAGCCAAACGAGAAGAAATTATGAAATAACTCTAGTCATTACCAAATCACAAACTCGAAGCTAGTCTACAGTAAATTTTTGAGTTTTTTGCAATTATTTTATTTATATTACTCGGCTTTAGCAATGTTTATTTTTTCATAAAACCTCATAAATTTTTATTATATAAAATTAAGTAAAGTAATTTTTAACCTAATGAGATACACCTAATTTTTATCTTTCCTCTTCTCTGCTCCCTACTCCCTACTCCCTGCTCCCTTTCCCATTTAATCTTTTATTTTTCAACTAACTCACGAACTAGAGAGGCTAAACGCTTTCCACTATCCCTAATCGCAAGACTAGCTGCTTTTTGTTTCATCTGTTCTAACCTAGTTGGTGACTTGAGTAAAGCCAGCACTTCCTGTTCTAAAATTTCGTGAGTCAACTGGTCTTGACGAAATACTAAAGCAGCACCAGAATCCTTAAAGCTAGCTGCATTGAAAGCTTGATGGTCTTCTGCTGCATAAGGGTAGGGAATCAGAATGGCTGGTGTTTCACTTATAGCTAGCTCCGTTAAGGTTCCGGCACCAGCACGGCTAATGGCTAAGTTTGCCCGTTGCAGTAATGGTGCCATCTGGTCATAAAAGGGCATAGACAGGTACTGAGGATGGCTCAGGGTGTTCGCCTCTGGGTCTTTTTCTCCGGTTAAATGAACAATCCAAGCACCAGCGTCAAACCAGACAGGAGCACATTGGCGCACTAGTTTATTCACTGCCACTGCTCCTTGGGAACCCCCAACCACCACAATCAAGGGTACCTCTGGTGGAATCGGGAGTTCCAGTGCCTGACTCTGTTGAAAACTATCCCGCACTGGTGTACCAACGGTTACTGTTTTAATCCGAGGTAAGTACTTGGAGGCGGCTTCAAACCCTAGGGCTACAGTATTGCAAAAGGGACTCAGCCAGCGGGTGACTTTTCCGGGAATAGCGTTAGATTCATGTATAATAGTAGGTAGACCCTGCAACCGTGCTGCCATAATTGCAGGTCCAGCGATGTAACCCCCAGTGGTGAAGACACCATCAAATTTACCCTCTCTCAGCAGTTGCCGCACTTGCCAAATTGAGCTGACTAGGCGGGTAACGATGCGTAGAGTACCTAGACCGAAGCGTTGTTGAAAGCCTTCTACGGCAATGGTGTGCAGGGGGTAGCCTGGTGGTAGCAAATCATTTTCAATGCGGTCAGGAACACCTAGCCACTCGATAGTGTAATTGGGTAAGTGTTGGGCTACTGCGAGGGCGGGAAATATATGTCCCCCCGTACCACTGGCGGCAATCAGCAATCGAATGGGTGACTTAGACACGGCTATTGGTCTCCTTGATCAATTGGGTGAGGGACTTTTGAGTTGGGTTTTAGGGAGTAGGGAGTAGGGAGTAGGGAGTAGGGAGTAGGGAGTAGGGAGTAGGGAGTAGGGAACAAATCCTTTCTACCTCATTACATCAATCGGGAATCGGGAATCGGGAATCGGGAATCGGGAACAAATCCTTCCTAAAACCCTAGCAGATGAAAATGTTGAGATCAGGACTGTCTGGACTAGACATAGGTTATCAAACTAGATTTGGTATGATTGGTGCAAGGGATTACCCTTTCTCCAATCACCAATTATCAATTACTAATTACTAGTTACTAGTTACCAGAATTACCAGTTACCAGTTACCAGTTACCAGTTACCAGTTAACGATTACCAATGACCAATCCAGCAACCTTACTGCAACGACTATCCCAGTCTTTTACTACTAAAGTCAAGTCTATTTCTTTGGACTGGTCAGTATTTGTACTATTAACGGCAGGGTTGACCCTCGCAGCTCCTCTGAAAGCTGAAGCAGATAGCCCGGAAACTGCACCGCCTCAGCTTAAAGATACCCTCAGCCAAATTGATCGCTTCGCTAATAGCAAGGATGTTGAAGGGTTGCTGGGATTCTATAGCGCTAATTTTGCTAACTCCGATGGCTTAAGTCGGGAGTTGATGGCAGAAGCCTTGACTCAATTGTGGCAGCGCTACCCTGTGTTAAATTACCGCACGGAACTGACGGATTGGCAGCAAGAGGGCAGCGCAATTGTGGCAGAAACAGTGACTTATATTACTAGTGACCAGCCACAGGATGCTACGAAGACAAAATTTGAATCGACTTTGCGATCGCGTCAGCGCTTTGAAAACCAAAAAATTGTCTCTTCAACCATTTTGGCAGAGCGTTCCCAAATCACATCAGGAGCCAATCCTCCCAAGGTAACGGTGAAGTTACCAGAACAAGTCCGTATTGGTCAGCGATTTAATTTTGATGCTATTGTCCAGGAACCCCTCGGAGATGATTTGCTGCTGGGAGTAGCTATAGAAGAATCCGTCAGGTCAAAGCGCTATACTAATCCCACTGAGATTGAGCTGGAATCTTTGGCTGCCGGGGGAATTTTTAAGGTTGGCCGAGCCCCACTCTTACCAGAAGACCGCTGGATTTCAGCTATATTAATTCGGGGGGATGGGATGATTATGATTACTCGACGGTTACATGTGGTTGAGTGATTAGGTTTGAAGGGAGTAGGGAGTAGGGAGTAGGGAGTAGGGAAGTGTGGGAAGTGTGGGAGGTGTGGGGAGATGGGGAGATGGGGAGATAGGGAGATGGGGAGATGGGGAGATGGGGAGATGGGGAGATGGGTAAAATTAGACCTATCTATGTTTTACGAGAATGAAACAGCCCTGCTCCCAACTCGCTATTGCATCAACAGAGAATCAAATCTTATTACTGTTCCCTGTTCCCGATTCCCAGATCCGCTGTTCCCGATTCCCGATTCCCGATTCCCGATTCCCGATTCCCGATTCCCTACCTTTACAGATAAATTTTAAACTTGGTGCAAGGATTTCTAAACTTAAACAAACCAGCAGGTTGGACATCCCACGATTGCGTTGCTAAAGTGCGGCGTCTGCTACGGCTGAAGCGAGTAGGCCATGGAGGGACCCTTGACCCAGCTGCTACGGGGGTTTTACCGATAGCTCTGGGTAAGGCAACCCGACTGTTGCAGTATATGCAGCAGGATAAAGCTTACAAGGCTACGGTGAGACTGGGAGTGAGGACAACTACTGATGATTTGGAAGGAGAAGTGATCGCTACTCAGTCTGCAGCTGGGTTGACTCTGGAGTTGGTCAAGGGCTTCTTGAAACAGTTTGAGGGCACCATTCAGCAAGTGCCACCAATGTATAGCGCTATTCATATCAAAGGTAAACGGCTGTATGATTTAGCCAGAGCTGGTGAAGTGGTAGAGGTACCAGAACGAACTGTAGAGGTTGAGAAGATCGAGGTTTTAGAGTGGCGTGGGGGAGAATTTCCGGAAATTGATTTAGCGATCGCATGTGGCCCTGGCACCTATATTCGCTCCATAGCCCGGGATTTAGGAGATGCCCTCGAAACCGGTGGTGTGCTGGCCGCTCTGACTCGTACTCGCAGCAGTGGCTTTGATTTAGTCGATAGTCTGACATTAGAAGAATTGACCCAACAGCTGGAACAAAGCCTATTCCAGCCAGTGTCCCCTAGTGTAGCTTTGGGGCACTTAGCCTCTGTAACCTTGTCCCCTGATCAAGCCCGTCGCTGGTGTTTGGGACAGCGTATCTCTTGGGATGATACTCTTGTTGAACTCTCGACCCTTGAAACCTCCACAAGTCCTATGCAAGTTTACCACGAAGATGGCAGTTTTTTGGGTATTGGTAAAGTTATTTCCTCAACCTCTGGGGTATTGCTGGCTCCCCAAATGGTTTTTGTTTGATGCTATAGCAGAGGGAATAGGGAGTAGGGAGTAGGGAGTAGGGAGCAGGGAGTAGGGAGTAGGGAGTAGGGAGTAGGGAGCAGGAAACAAAAATTCTCACAATTGATTTATGATACCTATAGTTTATTGACTTGAACAGGACTTATATAAGCTGAGTTAGACATAACCAACTATCCTCCGATTGAGTAGCTTCGAGTCAGTAATTATTAGTTATAATTTAGGTTGTAATCAACAAAAATTAAAGTATTTTTTAACCCAAAAACTAACTAAAAATCATTATTTATAGCAATCCTAAATCAATTGAGAGAATGTTTGTTCCCTGTTCCCTACTCCCTGCTCCCTGCTCCCTGTTCCCTGTTCCCTATTCCCTACTCCCGATTCCCGATTCCCGATTCCCTACTCCCTACTCCCTACTCCCTACTCCCTTAAAATCAAAATGGCAAACACTAAATCTGGCACTGTTCAAGACCTAGTCACGGTTCAAGAAGCTGCTGAAATCTTAGGTGTTTCCTCCGATACCATACGTCGGTGGGAAAAGAAAAAGCTGCTCAGGGCAAAGCGGTCTGAACGTAACTACCGCTTTTTTGATATTGAAGAATTAAAACGAATCCAACGTAAGTATCAAGGGCTAGCTACTGGGGTTGAGTTTCGTGTTCTCAAGAGCAAACCCACTAGCTTCAGAGTAATTGAGTTATTTGCTGGGTGTGGAGGCATGGCACTGGGTTTTGAGAATGCTGGCTTAAGCACCAAGCTGTTGGTGGAGATTGATAAAGACTGCGTAAACACTCTGAAGCTGAATAGACCTTCCTGGAAAATCATACTTGAGGATATAGCCAATGTTGATTTTACCAAATACAAAGACAATGTAGAGATTGTGGCTGGTGGAGTGCCCTGCCAAGCTTTCAGCTATGCTGGTCTAGGTAAGGGTTTTGACGATACTAGAGGGACGCTCTTTTTTGAGTTTGCACGGTGTGTAAAAGAAGTACAGCCGAAAATAGCACTGGTTGAAAACGTTAGAGGTCTGATCCACCATGACCAAGGCAGAACCTTATCCACCATGGTGCGAACCTTAGAGGATTTAGGCTACAACCCTACCTATAAGTTGCTCAGAGCGCAGTTTCTAGATGTCGCCCAAAAGCGGGAGAGGGTAATTATCATTGCGGTTAGAAAAGACTTAGACCTAAACGCAATATTTCCTAAGGAAAAGGACTACACTCTTTCTTTGAGGGAGGTGCTCAACGATTGCCCTAAATCAATAGGAGCACAATATCCTACCCGCAAGAAAGAAATTATGGAATTAATACCACCAGGAGGTTATTGGCGGAACTTACCAATAGAGCTTCAAAAAGAGTATATGAAAAAGAGTTTCTATCTCGGTGGCGGCAAAACCGGTATGGCTAGGCGGCTTTCTTGGGAAGAACCTTCCCTTACTCTCACCTGTAACCCAGCTCAAAAACAGACCGAGCGGTGTCATCCTCAAGAAACACGACCGTTGACAGTTAGGGAATATGCACGTATTCAGAGTTTCCCTGATGATTGGGAATTTACCGGTTCTCTATCATCAAAGTACAGACAAATCGGCAATGCCGTCCCTGTTAATTTAGCTTACCACATTGGACGATGTCTGATTGCGATGTTGCAAGGGGAATTTGACCCAGAAACGATGCACAAGTGTTGAACTTCCGTTGGGTGCATCTCTTTTGTAAATGTTCGTAGGGTGCGTTAGGGACGGGAAAGCCCTGATCTTCTTGGTAGCCAGTGTTAGGACAATCCGTCCCGTAACGCACCACCCAAACGGCAAAAATGAGATGCTTTTGTAAATGTTCGTAGGGTGCGTTAGGGACGGGAAAGCCCTGATCTTCTTGGTAGCCAGTGTTAGGACAATCCGTCCCGTAACGCACCACCCAAACGGCAAAAATGAGATGCTAACCCCAATTTTTTGATAATTAGTCAACCAAATATGATATTAATAATACAGACACACTAATACACTATAGTGTTTGTATTTGAGATGTAAACCTGTATGGTCTTGTTTTATTGTCCAATAAAACTCCAGATCTCTTTCCGATATTGCCTATTGCCTATTGCCTATTGCCTTTTGCCTGGGTGCATCTCATTTTTGCTATTTGACCCAGTGGTGCGTTACGGGGTGGGCTATTTCAACGGTGGCGAAGAGGCGGAAAATCAAGGCCAGCCCACCCCTAACGCACCCTACGCAAAATTTACTATTGGTAGCATGCCTATTGCCTTTTTCAGCAATTGTGTTTACAACCCAGATACAAACGCTTTATGACTGTACAAACCCAAAAACTATCACCGTTGAGACTAATACTAATAGTATTGATATCGTTAGTATTAGTCGCTATTTTTGCCATAGGAGCTACCTTTGCCCTTTCAGGAGAATCGTTGATGAAATTTCCAGGAAAACAACCCACCAATATTGGGATTCAGTCCTCAGGGCAATTAGCACCTTGCCCAAATACACCTAACTGTGTCAGCAGCTATAGCCAAGATGCCGAGCATGGTATTGAGCCTTTAGCTTACAACTCTACCGCTACCGAAGCAATGGCTAAGCTTAAAATTGTGATTGAAAACCTAGAACGAACACAAATTCTTGAAGAGAAAGACAACTATCTCTACGCACAATTCACTACCCCTTTAATGGGATTTGTGGATGATGTAGAATTTTTGTTGGATGACAGTGCTAAGGTAATCCATGTTCGCTCTGCCTCCCGTTTAGGAAAATCCGATTTGGGAGTTAATCGGAAACGGGTGGAAATAATTCGAGCGGAATTGAGCTGATTTGTAAGTATTCAGCCGTCAGCTGTCAGCCGTCAGCCGTCAGCTTCAAATAAAATTGAAAGTCTGGGGAAAAGCTATTGGCCTACGGCCAATAGCAGGGCAAACGCATCTAAATTGCCAAACCCTTATTCAGTAAGGATTTCATCAATTGGGAGCAGGTCAGTCGATTCCATACCAAATGACACTGACACGACTTCTTGTAATCGGCTCAGCCAAATTTATTGTATAATCGAATCCTATTGGGTCGCAATCTAATGCTATATAAGAGTCAATTCCTAGCCGTAGACCGCTTCCTGGACTTCCGCCACTAATGCAGTATCCTGACATGTTCCTGAAGTTCAACATCTCTTCGAAGGAGCCTTCGTTTGTGATTTTTGCGTAAATTCGTTTCTTTCCGAAGGTTTCAATAGTGCATGATTCCCTTAAATAGTTTAATTCTGTTTCCTGTCCTTCATCGCAGTATTGTTCTGCATCAATTGATTGCGCCCATGCTCCTTCTGGGTTGACCAAGTTTAGGAGCATAAATGTGCACGCTAGGACACCGATCAGAATTATCCGGCTAATCGATGACAAGAGTTTTTTCCTCATTTTCACTTTTTTACCTATTTTTGCTTTGGTTGTGTCCGATTGCTATCGGCTTTCTTTCTCGAAGAATAAAAATCCTGACAGTAATTTTCATTCCTCTTACCTTAAAGGCGTTTGGGAGCATGTCACTTATGCAGAACATTTGTACTAAATCTCTAGCTCCCTAATGGGTTTAAGCTTGCTCTGATGGTACATAGTTCATTTGTTCTGCAACTAATATAAGACAAGCTCCCCATCAATTGATTTAAAACAGGACTCGATCGCTGAAATCATCACCCCGTCTGTCTTTCATAAATAAGATGCGTTTGCCTTGGCCATAACTAAACTCCTTCGAGTTCCTAATTGTTAGTTAGAACAATATAATAGTAGCACGGTTAGATATCTCTTATCCTCATAAAACTCATAGAAAAACTCATATAAGTAGTCAGGGTCAATGGGGAGCAGGTCAAACTTACAGAACAAATGAACTACTTGACAAAATGACAAAAATCCTGTTGATTACGTCAAGTTACCTAAAAATTTTTAATAATTAACTCTCAAATGACACCTGACAAGAAAAAAAGGGGGTTGCGTCAGTCTTCTTTTGAATAGGAGTAGAGTGGGCATCCTGCCCGCCCGAAAACATCCGGTGCCCTTGACCCATTAAGAATTAAATTCGCTCAAGGTGCGCGCCTCCTATCGGCAAAGCCGACGGGGGGCGCGAACGGGCGCGCACCGTCAGGAACGGGCAAGATGCCCATTCCACCTCACTCTTAAAATCATTCCATTATTCAGCAACGCCAAAAAATTAGATGGGTTTACCCTGACTACTTATATGAGTTTTTCTATGAGTTTTATGAGGATCTGTTCCCTGTTCCGGTGATCCGCTGTTCCCTAAAATCCCGAAATTGTGTACCTCATAGCTATGATAATTGCTATATATGAGTTTTTCTATGAGTTTTTCTATGAGTTTTATGAGGATAATAGATATATATAGCAATCCTAAATCATTTGTAAAATAAGCAAAATATGGAATCGTTGCTGGGCAAGGGTTATAGAGTTCGCTTTGGCCAATATATTTCACGAATCATTTAGGACTGCTATAATAGGGCTAATATTAAATTGGTTATCTAACCAGTGTTGGCATCGAAATACTCCGAAAACTATTTCTGGATATATCCCAAAATATAGTTTTAGGCGAAGCCGAATTGGTAATAATTACTGTTAGGTACCCTATTCAAAAAAATGGAGAAAATTATCATGAAAAAGTTTGCATCTCTTGTGGTTTCGTTATTGTTGGTATGTTTTACCTTGCTTGGTGCTGCATCCCCAGCCAATGCTGCATATCAGGCACGATTTTCTGACTCTGGAACTACAGGACCACGTGTTGAATTTGGTACAACTGGAAATCCTACCCAGTACATGATTGTAGGAGCATACGGCAATATCAATAATATCGATACTAAGAATCGCCCTCTTAAAATCTACTCTACTTCAAATAATCCAATTACCATTCAGATCACTGAGCTTCCTAATGCTTCTACTGCTCCTGCTGGTGCAGATTTAGAAAGTATTGTAATCGACAAGAATACTGGCAAGTTGTACATCACATCGTTTAATTAGGACTAAGCCTTAGGCACTAGGCATTAGTGAAATTTTGATTACCTAGGGTAGGCTATTGCTTACCGTTTGAATCTGAACCCACATTCCTCACTTCGTTTCGAGCGAAATTGAGCTGATTTGTAAGTATTCAGCCGTCAGCCGTCAGCCGTCAGCTAAAAGCTCACGCGTGCGCGTTCAGCCGTCAGCCGTCAGCTTATTTTATTCAAAAGCTGAACGCGGACGCGTGCGCGTAGCGCTAATCGCTGTTCGCTGATGGCTGATAACTGTTCGCGCAGCGTGCGCGTAGCGCTAATCGCTGATATCTGAGAGCTGATATCTCAGAGCTGAGAGCTGATAGCTTAATGCTTAAGTTTCACCTACTTGGGCAACAGTTATACTGCTAAGATTAATCATTCCTAATTTTTTTTGTAATGGTTAATGATTCACTTTAATTATTACTTATTACTATCCCGTTGGTGGGCAGTGCCTAGCAACGGGATTGACTTGCTTATGTTATCTGTTTCAAGCACTGCCCACCCTACATCAACTACTTATATGAGTTTTTCTATGAGTTTTATGAGGATAAGAGATATATAGCGTTTATCGTAGTTATGAGGTACAGGCTTCTTTGACGTTGATTCCCTGTTAGGTGCGCTTTCCGCATTAAGAATTAAATTCGCTACGGGTCGCACCTCTTGATGTAGCCCATCGCTATACCCTATTCCCTCTTATCTGTTCCCTGTTCCGGTGATCCGCTGTTCTCTAAAATCCCGAAATTGTGTACCTCATAGCTATGATAATTGCTATATACGGCGGTTTGCATAACTATCAAGTACACAGGATTTTATCCTTCTTCCCTCTTCCCTGCTCCCTGCTCCCGTCTTGATGCAGTCGCTCATGGGGGAAACCACGGCAATAGCGAGTGGGGGGAACCCCCTTTGGCGGCGCTGCCTCCCCAAGACCGCGCTGCATCGCTGCTCCCTAAAAACCTTAGGTGCGCTTTCCGCATTAAGAATTAAATTCGCCACGGGTCGCACCTCAGAAATTTGTACCTAATTGAAGTGCAAACCGCTATATGAGTTTTTTTATGAGTTTTTCTATGAGTTTTTCTATGAGTTTTATGAGGTTCTGTTCCCTGTTCCGGTGATACCCTGTTCCCTAAAATCCCTGGGGGGGGTGACATGCAAGCTAAAACCCTTACTGGGTAATATTTTCAGCCGATTTGTCACTTAATCGGTGCGCTTTCCCCATTAAGAATTAAATTCGCCACGGGTCGCACCTGAAAGATACATGGTGTTTTGGGCTGACCTTGGACGTAGTTATAAGGGTTTGAGCTTTCAGAAAATCACAGGAGGGTCAATTTGGGAGTTGATCATGGCATCAAAGCCTTATCTAGTAAGCTTTTCAGGGCTGATGTCACCCCCTCAGCTAAAATCCCGAATATACCTCATAGCTATGAGAATTACTATATATTATATATGAGTTTTTCTATGAGTTTTTCTATGAGTTTTTCTATGAGTTTTTCTATGAGTTTTATGAGGATAAGAGATATCTAACCGGGCTAATCTTAAATTGGTTATCTAACCAGTGCTGGCATCGGATACTCCGAAAACTATTTCTGGATATATCCCGAAATATAGTTTTGGGCGAAGTCGAACTAGTAAGAATTACCGTTAGATATCCAATATAGTCCAAAATGGAGAAAATCATCATGAAAAAGTTTGCATCTCTTTTCGTTTCGTTATTGTTGGTATGTTTTACCTTAGTTGGTGCTGCATCCCCAGCCAATGCTTATGCAGGATTCTCTGAGTCTGGCTCTGGCACAGGTCCAGGACCACGTGTTCAATTTGGTACCAATGACAATCCTGACCAGTACATGACTATAGGAGCATACAACAATTCCAATAATATCGATACTCGGAATCGCCCTCTGATAATCTACTCTTCTTATTCAGATAAGCCAATTAGCATTATAATCGATGAGCTTCTTCCTATTGCTCCTGCTGGTGCAAATTATCCAACTGTTGTAATCAACCCTTATAATGGCAAGTTGTACATGGCCGACTAAGCAATAGCCGCTAGGCACTAGGCATTAGTGGAATTTTGATTCCCTAGGGTAGGCTATTGCTTACCGTGTGAATCTGAACCCACATTCTTCACTTCGTGAGGAATGTGGGATATATTTTTGGCTCTTCCGTACTTGTTATGCTAAATAAACACTTTGGCAAAGGGAGCAGGGAGTAGGGAGCAGGGAGCAGGTAATAGGTAATAGGTAATAGGTAATAGGTAATAGGTAAAAAAAAGAACAAATAGCTAAGATAAACGCTATAGTTCCATGTTTTACGATGTGATGATCAACACAACTAGTATAGGTTAATGGAGGAGAAGACATTCCTACTCCCTACTCCCTACTCCCTACTCCCTACTCCCTACTCCCTACTCCCTACTCCCTACTCCCTGCTCCCTAAAACCTATAACTTTGGACTTCACTAAATATAAAAATGCTATCAGGTATAACACATTCACAACAATTAGTAAGCTTTTACCTATCCAAGACTCAATCATAGGGAAACTAACAATTGTTGCTACTAGCACCAACAATTTTTCTACTTTGGTAGTTAATCGTAAACGGGTGGAAATAATTCGAGCGTAATTGAGCTGAGTGCATTAATCCCGTTGGTGGGCAGTGCCTAGCAAGGAGATTGACTTGTTTATGTTATCTGTTTCTAGCACTGCCCACCCTACATAAACTTGACTATTATAGCAATTCTCAGAGTCATGAGGACAAAGCTTATCCCTCTAAGGCAAAAGGCAAAAGGCATGCATGCAATAGTCAAGAGGGTTTGAAGCGATGCAGAGGTGCGACCCGTGGCGAATTTAATTACGGGTCAAACGCACCATTACGGTCTTGGGGAGGCAGCGCGGTCTTGGGGGTTCCCCCGGAGACGAAACCTTAGATAGTGGAGCCTTTATAGTTAGCAGGTTATGCAGAAAAGGGTTAAATATTTGTTAAGAAGGCTCCACTATCTTACGGTAACTTGGCCGTAGGCCACGCTTCGCGAACAAACCATGAGCGACTGCCGTGGTTCCCCCCATGAGCGACTGCATCAAGACAGGAAATCGGTGTCAAATCATACTGTACCTCATAACTGCGATAAACGCTATATTCAGGTTAATTATCTTTAGGAATCTCAAGACTAAGTAGGTGGGCGTAATTAAGTTTAAAATAGCGATTGAAATTCAAAATCCCGAAAACCCTATGAATAAAGGATTTCAGCTTCATTTTCGGATTTTTAGTTTTAACGTTTATTTATGCCCACCTACTTATATCATGAATATTAGAGTCACAATGTTATTCAAAAAAACTTGCTTGCTAATTAATAAAGCTCAATAATACTATCAAGTAATAAAAATAACTATAGCATTTTAGTTGAGATGTAAACATAGGATTTATAGAACAAAGTAACTTCGCAACAGTAGTCAATATATCCGATTTTTGGTGTTATGATAAAGCAGCAATGCGGCATTGATTTTGATGATCTATTGGAAAATGGTCTATAAATGCATCAATTAATTAATCCAAAAATTTTTCCACTTGCCAGAAAAGCTTCATTTATGCCTTTATTGGCATTGCTAATGGCAACTTTTATCCTTTCATTTGCTGCGATTCTAACAAAATTGGCTGAGTTTGATCTTGGACCTGGTGCAACTATATTTAACCGATATTGGATTGCTGCAGTTACTTTTAGCTTATGGGAAAGCCAAAAGCTTGTATTCCCTGGGAAACCTGAACAAGAGTGTAAATCATCAGGGCACCTTACTATTAACGATGTAATCTTGTTCGGGATAGAACCTTTAATGACTTTTATCTGCATATCTCTGTGGGCTATTTCACTAACTCAGACTAGTGTAGCCAATGCCAATTTGTTGCATAACATGACTCCTATCTTTTCAACCCTCGGTGCTTGGTTGCTTCTGAAGCAGCAATTTGACAACCGCTTTCTAGTTGGTCTAGGCATTGCACTATTCGCGTCTAGTTGTATTGAGTTTGAGGACTGGTTTATTGCCCCTAGCAACTTTACTGGAGATATGCTGGCACTACTCTCTTCTGTTTTTTATGCTGGTGCATTTTTAGCTCGTGAATCCTTGTGCAATAAATACTCAGTCAGCACAATCTTGCTATGGAGCTGCTTCTTAAGAGCGATCTTAGCTTTGGGATTTACTTTAATCATGGAAGATCACCTCTTCCCCTTGACACAATCAGCATGGTTTTCTGTGGTTGCTTTAGGCATTGTTGTACAGGTTTTTGGACATGGCCTTTTAACATACAGCTTTAAGCATTTTTCCTCTAGCTTTGTCAGTGTATGCCTCTTACTCGATCCACTGATTACAGCTTTATTCGCTTGGATTATCTTCGCTGAAAAATTGACGCCACTCAATATGGTTTCCTTCCTTGGCGTTATTGCTGGAATTTATCTCGCTAGGTTAGGCAAGGGTTCTCAAAAGGCAGGGTAAACCCCAGAAGTGTTGAAGATTTTAAACCTTCAACACTTCTGCACTATACCATACTTCGGGTTAAACTTTAGTGGAAGTAAGCAAATAATCAGTCGCTAAAAGGTGTAAATTAATGCTATTAAATTCTAAAAGTTTGTTTGAATGAAGCCATTTTAACACTGTTATTTCCTGTTGTAGTTTTACCTCTTTTGAAAATTTTTTACGATTAAATTCTCCGATATATTTAGATCCTTTGTATAAATCAGACCTTGTGATCTCAACTAGAACTAAACCTGTTGATAAAATAGCTGATTTAAGAAGAGGATTTTCTAGAGGATTATTGCCATCTTCATAAAAGCAGCGAATCTCTTCTCCATTTATAGTATAATTTTTTTCCTGAAAACCAAGTTTATTCATATAAACAGTTGTTTCTGAGTTTGTTGATAGGCTTCTCGGGAAAACAAAAACCGGGAAATTATCAAACAAAGGGAGACCGTCATTGATTTGATGTGGTTCAAAGAGAATCTTCCACATATCTAAAGATAGACTATACTTATCTTGTTGATCATTTCCGGCATGCTCTATATTACTTCTATCGTAATCATGCATATATGTTGAAAACATACCTGCAATTGAAGATAATTTGAAATTGTATGTATTATTCGCAACAGATACTTTTGTGAATTCATAGAGGGGGAAACCAGGTTCTTTCTTATTGTTTTCATCAGAAAAGCAAATAACTACCAACCAAGCAATATCAAGAGTTATATTCCCTAGTCTTACATCTTTTCTAAGTTGCTCGTCATGCAGATTCTGAAAGAATAAACCCCTACATCTTTCTAGGAAAGCTTTCTTTTGCTCTGTTGTCTTTTCTAAGATATCGGCAACTGCATTATAGCGTCCCAAATCTCCGGTTATCTTCTTTCTATGCTCTTTGGTTAGGATATCCAAAGATACTTCAACACTAGATAATTTCACTTGATTCAACGTTTAGGTAGACAATAAACCTCTTGCCAAAGTTATTGTTGTGGGCATCTGCGGTGGCTTCCGGTCTTCCAAACAGCCAGTGGTTGTTTGTTCGAGCTTGGCTGCTCGACTCCTTACATATATAGGAGTCAAGCCAAATCTGGTAAGCTGCTATGCAGTTATATTGTATAATGTAAAGTTAACCCTCTTGTGTCACTCTAGGCAAAGGAACAATAACGATTATCCCACAAATCGACCAAGTAACCTAAACAATCAAATTCCTTCATTCATACCCAATTGATAATTTGGGTCGAATCACTCGAAAGTAAAGAAAACTAGTAAGATATAACACATTCACAACAATTAGTAAGCTTTTACCTATCCAAGATTCAATCATAGGGAAAGTAACAATTGTTGCTACTAACACCAATAATTTTTCTACTGTGGATACAGTATGACCATGATGCTTGGGGTCCCAGTAAGAGAAAGGACTAATAAAACGATAGTTACTAACAGGAAAAAAGTGCCGGTGAGCATCATCGTTGTGAACTGGTAAATCTAATAAGGAGTGCAGGATCATACTTAAACATAGAATTTCCCAAAGTTGCCATCCCCAGTAATGGCTGATGATAACTCCACACAGGGCTAGGGGAAGGGAATGAAAGGTAGCAACAAGGTTCTGCCAAAAGGGTAATTCGTAGGTTTGTGACCAAATTTGGTACTCTGGTTGACGACGAATTAATTTTGCCCAGATGTAAAGGATAAAAATTGGTAAATCGGGTAAGATAGCACCAATTGTAATGGGTAAAGCTGCCTGAAATTGAGTCTGTTGATTCAAAACAGCAAGGTTAATAATGGCGTGGCTAGGAGTATTCAAGGGTTAGTTTGTTGATGATTTTGGTTGAGCGATATTGCTTATAATTTTAAGGCAAAAGGCAATAGGCAATAGGCAAGAGGCAAGAGGCAAGAGGCAAGAGGCAAGAGGCAAAAGGCAAGAGGCAAGAGGCAAGAGGCAAAAGGCAAGAGGCAAAAGGCAAGAGGCAAAAGGCAAGAGGCAAGAGGCAAGAGGCAAAAGGCAAGAGGCAAAAGGCAAGAGGCAAAAGGCAAGAGGCAAAAGGCAAGAGGCAAAAGGCAAGAGGCAAGAGGCAAAATTAAAGAGGGATTTAAGGAATGCAGCGCTATAGCGGTTTTTAGCCTAATGAGGTACACAGGATTGTTGCCCTGTTCCCTCTTCCCCTCCTGGGAGGGGTTAGGGGTGGGTTACTCTTCCCTGTTCCCTGTTCCCTGTTCCCTGTTCCCTGTTCCCTAAAATACCGAAATTGTGTACCTCATAGCTATGAGAATTGCTAGATACGGTATAATAATCACTCATTGATTTGCTCTCTGGACTTAGCAACCCATTCTGCCTGATAAGTCAGGGTTAATTACTGTGTTGAATTCAAGGTCAAAGTCAAAACGAAATTCAAGGTTAACGTCAAAACCAAATAAGCGTAAGCATTCCAACTCTCCCCTACAGCGGCTGATGGGTTACGCTCAGCCCCATCGTTCCCTAATCGGGAAAGCGATCGCATGCTCAATCCTCAACAAAATCTTTGACCTAGCCCCTCCGGTCTTGATCGGGATGGCAGTGGATGTGGTGGTCAAACAACAAGATTCCTTGATTGCCCATCTAGGAGTCACCGATATCTTTAGCCAACTGGTATTGCTGGCATTCCTGAGCTTGATTGTTTGGGGATTGGAATCCGCCTTTCAATATGCTTACGAACGATTGTGGCGGAATCTGGCTCAAACCATTCAACACGAATTGCGCCTAGATGCTTACTCTCATCTGCAATCGATGGAACTAGCGTATTTTGAAGATAGCAGTACAGGGGGATTGATGTCTATCCTAAGTGATGATATCAACCAACTAGAACGCTTTCTCGATATTGGTGCCAACGAAATTCTCCAGGTAGCCACAGCCATTATTATTATCACTGCGGGCTTCTTTATCCTTGCTCCCAATGTAGCTTGGATAACTCTGATTCCTATCCCCTTTATCCTCTGGGGTTCGATGACCTTTCAACGTCTGCTTGCTCCCCGTTATGCAGCAGTTCGGGAAAAGGTAGGGTTACTCAATGGACAGTTAGCAAATAATCTAACTGGGATTACTACCATTAAAAGCTTTACGGCGGAAGAGTATGAAGCTAAGCGGATTGAGAGACAAAGTCTAGGGTATCAGCACAGTAACCAGAAAGCGATCGCATTTTCTGCTGCCTTTGTCCCCTTGATTCGGATGTTAATCCTATTTGGCTTTACCGGCATTCTGCTCTACGGTGGTAAGTCCGCAGCCGCCGGGGAACTAGCAGTAGGCACCTACAGTGTATTAGTTTTCATGACTCAGCGCTTGCTTTGGCCATTAACTCGACTGGGTAACACCCTCGATCAGTATCAACGGGCGATGGCATCCACTACTAGGGTAATGAATCTGCTCGATACCCCAATTGCCATGCACCCTGGCGATACACCATTACCTAGGTCTGAGGTTAAAGGGGAATTGGTATTAAATAATGTCACATTTGCCTACCGTAATCGCCCCCCTGTGGTAGAAAATCTTTCCCTCCACATCCCCGCTACTCAGACTATCGCGATAGTAGGTTCC
>NZ_JAAHIG010000580.1:0-3822 GCF_010692305.1 Moorena sp. SIO4G3
AATTAAAAAAAATCCGGGCGTTTGAGTGATCGCTTCAATATTAATATCTGTTCGGCTTCCCGATGATAGTTTTCAATCACTTTAAAATCTGACCCTGATAAGTTAAGGCTAATATATACCGATTCTCTTTGATACAGTGGGCTTAACCAATGCTCTTCGGAACTAGCAAATCGAACTGATATTGGTAGGTTTATCCTAAATCCCTGGTTTTTTATCATCTGGTGAATTTGCTCCAGAGCTTTGATTGCAGCTGACCTTGGTATGGCATACTCCAACTCGGAATAGGTGAAATTAATATTCTCAAAGGCGAGGATTTTAAAGCTCTTATCCCAACGGTTTAATCCCCGTAGATTAGTAAAAAAAGCTACTCTAAAGATGAGAGGAATTGTAAAAGGAAACGTCCTGGTAATCCAGTCACCGATTCCATTGCCTTCTCTAGATATAGTTCTAGATAGGTCGTCTAGGAATTGTCTCCATAATGGCATGGGAGTAACCGGCTCATCCATTTTATTAAACTTAAACCAATAGGAGCGTGAGGTGTGGGGAAATTCAAAGAATTGGAAATGATCGTTTTCTTTAACTAATGTGTCTATTTCTTTTCTGAGAAGGTCGGTCAACATCGGTTGTTGAATATCTCGCAAGAAGAATGTAGGGACACAACGAAGGGTTAATTTAGTAATAATACCAAGGGCACCCAAGTTGACACATACTCCATAAAATGTGGGATTATCTTGTTGGTAGCGGACAACTTCCCCGGATGCTTTCATTAGCTCCAGCTCGACCACTGCACTGGCCAGTGAGCCGTTTTTGTCTCCTGTTCCATGGGTAGCCATTGCTATGGCACCAGAAATAGTCTGCTTGGTGATTGCTCCCAGGTTTTCCAAGGCCATGCCGTGTTGGTCTAGGTATTGATTCAAGCTGTTTAGTGTTATTCCTGGCTCGACAGTAACGGTGCCCCGTTCTCGGTCTAGCTCGATTACCCGGTTTAGTCGCTTTAATGATACAAGAACACCATCGGTGCATGCAGCTTCTGACCATGAGTGTCCCGAACCAACCACCTTAACTTTCATCTTTTCGGTTCGAGCCATGGCAAGAACTTTCTTGAGATCTTCGTTAGAAGATGGCTCGACAATACTTTTGGGGTTGCAAGAAACATTACCCCTCCAATTTGACCACGCAGGTGACATATTAATTTATGAAAAATATTGTAATGGTTTTTCTATATTTTAGCATAGAATAGATAAGCTGTCAGCTATCAGTTTCTTAGCTGAATCAGTAGTTTAGCAATATGACGTTGAAGGTTTTCCCAATCTTCGGGAAATTCCTCACGGGTAAAGATTTCTGAGGCATTTTCATAGCATGCGATCGCATTTTCCAGATTCTCTGTAGTTTCTCCTACTATTCTGTTGCTGTAAGCATTACCCAGGTTATATAGGGTCCTTGCCCACTCTTCGGGGAAGTCTTGTTTAGTATAAACAGACAAGGCTAGTTGGTATTGGGCAATAGCAATTTCGAGATTATCAGCCCGGTCTCCACGGATTCTGTCACTGTAGGCTATGCCCAGGTTGTTGTGAGTACTTGCCCAATCTTCCGGGAAATCTGGTTTGGTGCGAACTTCTAATGCTAGTTGGTATACTTCTATGGCTTCTTCGAGATTATCAGCCCGGTCTCCACGGAGTCTTTCACAGTAGGCATTGCCCAGGTTATAGTGAGTCATTGCCCAATCAATGGGGAAGTCTGGTTTGGTGCGAACTTCCAAGGCTAGTTGGAATGCTTTAATAGCTTTTTCGAGATTATCAGCCCGGTCTCCACGGATTCTTTCACAGTAAGCTATGCCCAGGTTGTTTTGAGTACTTGCCCAATCTTCGGGGAAGTCTGGTTTGGTATAAACCTCCAAGGCTACTTGGTATGCATCTATGGCTTTTTCGAGATTATTAGCCCGATTGCCACGGATTCTGTCACAGTAGGCATTGCCCAAGTTGTTTTGAATAGCTGCCCAAATTTCCGGGTTACTTTGATTAGTAAAAACGGTTAGCATCGTTTGGTAACCAGCAATAGCGATTTCCCTGTTATTGGCTTGATTGCCCAGGGAAAAATCGCTGATCATGGTGCTGAATTCCCAGATACTATTAGCGATTTCTGTTGCTGTTTCTGGTTCCGCTGCTGAGAGTTTAGCACTTGCCCAGGTTTGCAGGATAGGGATAAAATTATGATCGAGTTTGTCTAGGTTTGCTACCAGGAGTTGGTAGACAGCTTCGCGGTCGCCTTTGCTGTTAGCGGTTGCTAGCAATACTTCCTCTAATAATTGCTGATACTCTTCCGATGAAGCCTTAGCTGAAGTAAGGGTTTCTGAAATTGCCAGACCCTTTAAAAGCTTACTCCTGATACGTAGTAAAAAGTTAGCCGCGTTTTGGTGGCCATTTCCTGTTAGATAGTCGGCTGATTGTGCCATTACCTGCAATAATTCTGCATCCACTAACTCAAGGTTGCTATTAATAATTTTCATTTCTTTACCCTTGGGGCAAGTTAGGAGTTGGTGGAGCAAGTTGAGGTATGCTTGTTTTCTTTCTTGGTTCATTTTTACTTACCCCTGGCTCAGCTGTCAGCCTTCAGCTTTCTTGGTTGTGGGAGCATGTTAATTATATAGAACATTTGTACTAATTATCTAGCCCCCTCATGGGTTTAAGCACGCTCTGATGGTACATAGTTGATCTGTTCTGCAACTTTGACCTACTCCCTTTGGTTGTTACTTATATAATAGTATTTTATATAGCAATTCTCTATGCCATGAGGTACAAAGAGATCCCCCTAAATCCCCCTTATCAAGGGGGACTTTGAGGTTTAGAAGCGTACCTCATAAATCCTAGAAACGCTATAAATAGTATTTTAGACACGCTTATCCTGCCTGAGATATCAACAATGGAAGAACTAAAAAATAGAGTTGCCTTAATTACTGGTGCTAGTTCTGGTATTGGTCGAGCAACGGCGATCGCCTTTGCCAAAGAAGGTGCAAAAGTTGTGGTTGCTGCCCGTCGAAGTAAAGAAGGAGAAGAAACCGTTGAGTTAATCAAACAAGTAGGTGGAGAAGGGATTTTTATCCAAACTGATGTCACTCAAGAAGAACAGGTTAAGAATTTAGTCGAAAAAACTGTTGAAATCTATGGTCATCTTGATTGTGCTTTTAATAATGCTGGTTTCGCTGTAGGAAATCCAATTACCGAAGAAACAGTAGAAAATTATGACCAAGTCTTTAATGTCAATGTTAAAGGGGTATTTTTATCTCTGAAATACGAACTATCCTATATGTTAAATCATGGAGGGGGAGCAATTGTTAATTGTGCTTCTATTCTAGGTTTGGTTGCTTTATCACCAATATCTCTGTATACCGCTAGTAAACACGCAGTATTAGGCTTAACTAAAACAGCAGCTTTAGAGGTGGCACAGTCTAACATTCGTGTTAATGCCGTATGTCCCGGTGTAATTGACACAGACATGGCTCGTCCTTTCTTCCCTATTCCTTTCTATCAAGAGTTTATTAAAAAACATCCTATGGGTCGAGTAGGCAGAGAAGAAGAAGTTGCCAATGCTGTCGTTTTTCTGTGTTCAGATAAAGCATCTTTTATTACAGGAGAATTTTTAGCTGTAGATGGAGGGTTTCTCGCTCAATAGATGTAGGAGTCGTAAGCATTCATAGCTGATCAGCGGGCTGGCGGTAATCAAATGAGTTGGTATTGCTTGTATCCACTGATGGGCTTGAGTACGAGCTGGTGGAAACTGGCAGTTGGCTAAGGCAAGTAATAAGTCTAGGTTAGGATTGTCGGG
>NZ_JAAHIG010000581.1:0-3779 GCF_010692305.1 Moorena sp. SIO4G3
TATTTTCCGTCTCTGGTGCAACAGGCACGGAAATAGCTGACCGCGAAAAATCCCCCTCACCCCCTTACCCCCTCATCTTCCAAGGAACTAGTCACCAATTTCTGCCTAGGTGTACTAATAATTACGGGTAATGTAAGGGGTCGTTATCGTTTCTAATCTAGTTGAGAATCATCCCTCACCCATGCCCTATTACCCATATTATCCATTCCCAACAATATAGGAACTATTTTGGCACTAATTAATTTGACAGTAATTAATTGGACTTGGTACTAGAGCTTGTCGCCGTACTGGCTCAGGAAATCCTTGGGTGTCTTGACCTGATCAGTACCTTGTACTCCTTGTGGTTAAAACCTATCCACAACCCTTTTGATGCTACGCCCATAGTTTCAGCTACAATCTCCTGTACCGGATTGGCGGTGGAACAATGGATAGGGCAGACTTCTGACCACAGCTGAATCCCTTGAGGATTCTGAGTTGGATTAGATTTAAGCGTTGGATCATTTGCTGTAGCTCGGATCAAGTATGATCCAGATGCTTAACAGAAGACGATGCCAAATTTTAGCTGGCTCGAAGTTCCGATCATGACCTGATATAAGTCAACGACCGTTTTAATAAAGTGGGCGTTACCAATAATGATGATGTTACTCGCCCTGATAAAACTTCTATCGTAACCACTTTCAGTTCGATTGTCACCGACCTCTGAGCCTCAGTGAAACAGTAAAAACACTACATTGAAACAGTAAAAACACTAAACTAAACGTAAAACCTACATATTATCTCCAGTCGAAGTAAAATTACTGCCAAAATGCCAAATACCTACCGGCATCATAGATACTTCTTCTGATGGCAGGTGGTAACCTGTAGATCTAATTATCACCTCATCATTGACAAAAATGCATAAGTATGGGTATAGCAAAGGGAACAGGGAACAGCGGATCTGGGAACAGGGAACTTGGGATCAAAATTTTTACAATTCCTACAGGGATTGCTATACAAGCAAACTAACATCAATAAGCCACAGTTGTTGAGAAATTCCCGGAGAAATAACTCCCACAACTTACACAAAACTGGACTCCAAAACCTATAACCAAAACCTATAACCAAAACCTATAAGTAGTAGGGTGCGTTAATAACGCACCCTACAAGTAGAGTTATTGTGGAATTCCTGCTCTCAAAAAGAGACTAGACTTCTGGTGGAAGTAAGAAAGATTAGTGAAATGATTAGTGATGAATCAGTCTATTTGATCCATCTATGTAAAAAATGCATAATCCCTAAAGCCTTCTTGATGCAGTCGCTCATGGGGGAAACCACGGCAGTCGCTCATGGGGGGAACCACGGCAGTCGCTCATGGTTTGAAGTTACCGTAAGACAGTTGAGCCTTAATCAATAAGTTTGAACCCTTTTCTGCATAGCCTACCAACCATAAAGGCTCAACTGTCTAAGGTTTCGTCTCCGGGGGGGGACCCCCAAGACCGCGCTGCCTCCCCAAGACCGCGCTGCCTCCCCAAGACCGCGCTGCATCGCTAGAATGTTAAGCCTGTCGGTCGCAAAGCGTGAGCAAAGCTCAATCTCTACTTTGTATCTGTAGTTACTGGAGTGGCTGTAGTGGTTAACTCAATGTTTGGGGTTGCTACCCCTTGAACTACCAACACTGAGCAAGGAGCATGGTGAACAACATAGTTACTGACACTCCCGAGTACTATTTCTTTTAAACCCCCAAGCCCTCGACGACCTAGAACAATTAAATCCGCACCCCACTTTTGGGCTAGCTCACAAATTCCTAGACTCGGATCTGCCAATTGACAAGATACTTCGGCAGCAATACCCTGAGCATTTGCCTGTTGAGCATAACTCCTTAGCCACCCTTTGGTTTCCTCAACGTGTTTTTGCAGATTTTCTTGCTGAACCTTTCGCAGACTACCATACAGGTCTACATCGGCTATGGTGCCAAGACCGATGTAAGGAGTCATCAGTTCCTGAGTTTCCCAAAGGCAGTGTACTAGCATCAGAGTACTCTGTTCTTTTTCGGCTAGGTCTAAGGCGTGTTCAAACACTCCTTCTGCTTGGGATGAGCGGTCGATTGCTACCAGAATTTTTTTGTAAGCCATGATTAGTTTTTCCTTGTATCTTCACATGGGGTATCGAAGACATGGAATTTAGGCACTGCCAGAAAATCAATCAGGCCTTGCCTTTGTAGCGGAAAGATAGGGAAGATGGGGACGGTCGCAAAGCGTGAGCAAAGCTCAATCCCAAAGCGTGAGCAAAGCTCAATCCTGACGTTCACCCTTTGCGAGGATCACCGACATTGGAGACGTTGATTGAATAGTTTCCTGTAGTCAGTGGTTTAGTCAGATGTTACTCGATGTGATAGTGTTCTATAATTTAATTCTAGAAAAACTACTGACAGATATTAACTAATCGTTAACTATTTTTAATACTTATCGGCCTAGTTAAAAAAATAGCAATGAGATGATAATTAGTAGGATGATGATAATAAACGGTAAAAGTAGAGAAAAGTAGCGCCATCGTCCCAAGTGCTGTTACCGTAAACAATAATAAGGCTCAAACCAGGAAATGAAGGGACTCGACTGAGGTGAATCAGCCACTAACTCTACTACTCCGTCGTTATTAATAATCCATCGATTAGCTTCAACAATTCTAGACCGACGTGAGTTACCTGCATTAGAAGCATTAGAAGCACTCGAAGCTAAGATAGGATTTTTCCGGCGGCGAGCGCTGTGGCGAGGTAATGGACGTAAATCCATCCACAGGGTTTGACCCCGAAGCGGTTTAGTGGGGTCTGTGGGTAAACCACCCCGGCCAAATTGGGTAAATTGATTGCCATCATCGGTACCGCAACCAGTGGCAACTAGCAGTTTGGGATTAACAAAATTTTCCGGTAGCTGGAATAATGCAGCGCTAGGGTCGGCGGAAGGTGCATTAATTTCGACAGTACCGCTAAAGGAAGCTCCCAGTTGGGAAGAGGCGGTAATATCACTATCTGGAGTTTGTTGTTGCCGAAATTCAGTGCCAAAAATGCCTAAGGCATTGATAATCACTCGTCCCCCAAAGCTATTTTCAGCATTGGCAGTGATATCGCTATTTTCGAGGGCAACTAGCAAGTCAGTATCGATAGTAATGTTACCGCCAGTGGCAGCACCTTTCGCATTGGTAGTGATGTTACTGCCATCACGCATTAGGATAACCTGGGAATCGAGAATAATATTGCCCTTATCTCCAGCATTAACTTCAGCAGAAAGGGTAGCTTGATCTAATACAATCGAGGAGGCCGTAATGTCGAGATTACCGGCCTTGGCATTATCCCCATTACCACGAGCACTGACGGAAATTTCGGCACCATCGCGAACTCTCAAGTTGTTGCTGGTAATAATCACATCACCTGCAGCCGAGTTACCTTCTGAGAAGGCCGCAATCCGACTAGGAAACTGACTATCTTCTGAAATGCCAGTGACCTCTATGTCATTAACATTGAGGATGATATTCCCAGCTTGACCATCCCCTAAGCTAGAAGCAATCACCTCTCCACCATCACTGACCTCTAGCTCAGTTGCCCGAATGGTAATATTGCCAGCATCCCCAGCTCCACGGGTACGAGAGGAAAATACTGCTTCATCACTGACAAGCAAACGCTCGGTTTCAATGGTTAAATTGCCGCCAGGGCCGGTGCCGACGAGTGTAGCTGTAACCAAAGCGCTGGGAAATATACCATCAGGTGAGGTACCAATGGCTGAGACTTCCTTAGCTCTAACCGTTATAT
>NZ_JAAHIG010000582.1:0-3736 GCF_010692305.1 Moorena sp. SIO4G3
TCGTCCAATTAGTCGGGTTTTTTTCTCTCATCTTCAAGGCCTTGTCCACTCTCGGACCAATCAAACCCTCTAAATATGCCATTGCTCTCCAGTAATCTCGTGAAGCCTTAGTGGGCAAATATTTCATCCATATCTTTTCGCCACTGAATAACCGTAGAACCCGATATCCCCAAATAGACATCGCCTCGTGAGCCTTTAGAATATCGAGGGGTGGTCCTTCAGAACTAGAGGATTTCCCCTCCACAGGAATTCCGATCACTAAATAGAAAATCACCCTCATGGTTAGTTCCACAAATACGGAATCTACCATTACCTCTGTTTGCGGTGCATCTTGCTGAAGTCTGGCAATTACTTGTTCGCAGGCTTGGTTAATAATCTCAAAGTATTTCGACAGACCACTAGAATTGAATTCAGGATTCCAAGCCTTCCGTCGCCACTGCCACTCAGTCCCGTTTTCTCCGATCATAATGGGAACACCAATGTCGTTCCAAATTTGGCGCATTCGCTCAGACCTAACCAAGCTGCCATCTTTGATGCCATTGACAATGGTGTTTTCGATCACCTTTGGTTGACTCAAAATCAAACGTGGACGGTCGATCCATAAAACATAAATCGGGCCTAGCTGCTTGCTCCAATCAAACAATAATTGGAAGTATTTCTTCTGTTTAACTGCTGCTAATACCTGAGGAACATTTCCCAATAGCCAGTGTTTGGGAGGACAGGGGAGTGACTCTAGGGATTTGTAAATATTTTTGCGTTGCCACCAGCGCCAGCCCAGTAGTCCCGCTATGCTAGTAATCCCTAGGGCTGTGGATAAATAGGGAAAGGAGGGGGAAAAAGCAATCTGAGCAGCAATCTCTTGGAACATGAATCTGCCTTAATTTAACAACTCTTGACTTTTACTATTGGGTTCGCGCAGGGGGCTTGGTTGGGTGCATCTCATTAAAGCTATTTAACCCGGTGGGTGGAACGGGCATCAAGCGTGGAATGGGCATCTTGGTGGAACGGGCATCTTGCCCGTTACAATCTTCCGGCGGGCTATCCCAACCCTGGCGCTCGAGGCTGAAAATGAGTGTGAGCCCAAAGGTGGTGCGTTACGGGGCGGACTATCCCAACCCTGGCGCTCGAGGGGAAAAATAAGGGCAAGTCCGCCCCTAACGCACCCTACGCACTAAATAACTCAGTGGCCCGTTTGGCCAAAGCTTCAGCAGTTAAGCCATTAAACGCCATAATTTGACCAGCACTACTAGCAGTTTCACCACGCTTCCAAGCCACCACATCCCGTTTGCAAGTACTACGTAACATAATCGGTTCGAGCATGGCACTGGTACCACCAGTAACACCAATCAATCCATCCCCACCAAACAGCCGTTCAAACCCCTGATCATCCAAGAAACCGCCATCAGCGTCAGTACAGGTTTTCCAAGCCGTATCATCAGGACGGTACAAGCGGCGGGGACTGATTACCGAAACAATCCGCACCCCAATCCCTTGGTTTTCCAAATCCGAAGCAGCATCAAACACTGGTATCAGGCTCATATCCCCAATCACCGCAAACACAACGGTTTTACTGCCTTTAGTTTCATGCAATACTATTGCACCATCTTGCAAGCCTTGACGGGTTTGCTCAAAGGTCGTGCGCACCGGTAAGGGTGACTTACTAGCAGTAATCGTAATTCCTTTATTCTTAGTACTCAGCGCCCACTCATAACAGACTTGAATACTATTAGCATCACAGGGAAACAAGGGGAAAATATTGCCATTGCGCATCATAGCAGCAAAGTAATTTTCAATTTCAGGACGCTGGTGAGTCCAACCATTGCGTCCTTGCTCCAGTGCCCCAGCCGTAAATAATGTAATAGTAGACGGAGTAGGACGGCGCAATTCTGCCATGGCTTGGGTAACGGTTTGCCAAATGGGTAACCCATTGATAGCAAAAGATTCATAAGAACACCACAGAGTACGAGCGCCAAACAAAGCTAACCCTACCGCTAATCCAGCACAAGCATCTTCACTCAAGGGTTCGTACACCTGACCTTTTGGTCCTTGGAAGTAGGTTTCATCCGGGGTCGGGTGGATAATTTTTAGAGCTTGGTTAATATTATTAATTCCAGAAGCAGCATTCCCATCAGCATTCGAGATAATAAAATTAGGGTCTTTTTGCCCCACATGAGCAACTATCATTCCCATAGCTGTAGTCGCTATTTTCTTGTCTCCGTCAATCACAAATTCTTCTAAAGGTAATTCACCTAAATCTGGCAAAGGTAATTCCTTTTCTGTGACTACAGTATGGGCGGCTGGCCCTCCTCCAGAACGCTCAAAATTTGTCCTGACTAATTCCCAAGCTTTAGAAGGCAACGCCCGAGCTTTTAGGGCACTAACAATATAATCTTTTTCCAGGGTATCTCCTGGGTAGAGATTGTGAGCTTTCGCTCCCCGTTTGTGGACTCCGGCTCCTTTTAGTTGTTTAACAATCAGCACCGTTAACTTACCACTCAAGGCTGATTTAGCAGCTTTATCCGTAGCTTCCAAAACCCCTTGGGTAAATGCCAATCGCTTCTGCAAAGAAAACTCTGTGCTATCGACATACTCACCAGGTTGGTCAGCATCATCATAATCCTTAGCATTGATTAAGATAACCTCTTGGAAACCATTCCCCTGCCAGTATGCAATCATCTCTTGATTGGACTTTGTGGAAACCATACTATGGTGTTCCTGGCTGTAACCATTCCACACTAAGATTGGCAGAAAATTAGTCACCTGGGGATAGGCGGTAGAGAAGTGACCAAAACTGCTCATCACATAAGGTTCACCCAAGCCCCCATCCCCAATGGTAACTGGGAATAGTACTCCTGGATGAAGCAAAGCCCCAGCCATAGCAAAGTGTTGCCCTTGTCCGAGGGGGCCAGCCGGATTGAGGAGTCCGGGAATTTGACCAGAAAGGTGTCCGAGCAATCCGTGCATTTCTCGGAAGCGTTCCCCCATCTGTTCTACAGTCTTAATGCCCATCTCCTCTAGGGAGCCATCCAGAAACATGTTACTGTAGAACCCTGGGGCGTGGTGTCCCACTTCAGTAATAATGTTTTTGTAACCCAGCATGACCAAGGCGGCAATGCCGTCCGCAATGCTGGCAAATCCCCCTGGATGACCAGAGGATTTACTAGCAGTGATGTGCAGGGTTAGGTAGCGTAGGGCATCAGCAGCCAGTAAGGTCTGGAAGACAGCTGCTGGATCATCAGGAGATGGGATTGCTTTTTGCCCCAGGGCAATCGCTGCTTGTTGCCCATATTGGTCAAAAGCCGCATCAAAACCCGGTATGGTGTTACCAAAATACTGAATTCCTTGACAGAATGTCGGAACCCTGCTACCAACTGTCATAGTCTCAGAAACCTTTTCTAATTATTACAACTATTAAACAAATATTACAATCAGCTGGCTTAGTGCGGAATTAGTATAAAGGGGAAATTTGGGGTTTTAACCAGTGAAATGTCTTATGGATTAGATTGATTGAGACTACTCTTGAGGCTACTTGAGAATCTGTCACTCTACATCCATTGTTCTACCTGCCTTGTAGAGATTCAGATTAAATCTTGCTTTATTTTAATTCCCAGAGACTAACAGAATAGGATTAATCGACTAGTTTTGATTACCCTTAATTTTATTTATAGCTTGTCAATAAGCGGATTTCTGATAGTAATGAGGTAACCGAAGCTTTTTTTGAAATATAGTAGTTAGG
>NZ_JAAHIG010000583.1:0-3728 GCF_010692305.1 Moorena sp. SIO4G3
TATACTTGACTGAGTAAAGCTCCTTTCCATTGGCATCTTTCAGCACAAACTTTAAATCATGCCCTGATGCATATTTTATACAGGGCATATACCAAGAGAAAGTGGGGTATTCAGAAACCGTTGTTCCCATCCCAGAAATCGGAACCAAGGCTACAACAGGAATGTTGGGGTTTGATATATAGTAGCAATCCCCCCTAGTTCCTCCAGGACGTCCGAGATCCGAGGGTTCGCCTGTAGGAGGTGGATCAAATTCAGATAAATATATACTTTCCCAGTGGTTCGGTATCTTCTCAATCAGTTCCCTCCCTAGGGAAGAACTCGCCTGAGCTTGTACCTGGGCTGGAAGATTGACTGCCAGACTGAAAGCCAAAGCAACCGTTAAGACCGTAAATTTTGATGAACGTGTTAACCAAGCCATGATAAAACTATTCCCTGATAGAGCCAAGTTTCTCTTATAGTAAGCAGGATAAGTGAGAAGTATGGCAGAACAACAGCCCTTGGAGGCACCCGTAACCCCTCTAAGAGGATCAGGTTTTCAGTCCTTACCTGCATCATTTTAACAATAACTTCAGTTATTTGAGACATCGCCACTCTAAGCTTATAATTTTGTCTAAATCTTCATCTGATCTTCATCGGATTTACTCATGATTCTGAATTCATATCCATTTTTTAAAGAACGACAAAAATTAGACAAAACTATCCGACCAATTGGAGCATCTTCCCTGCAAGGTATAGCATTTTGGAGAGAAAAAATAATTGCTATCGACTCGATAAAGGGTTATCTACTACAAATTGATCCCTTTACTGATAACACAACGATTTTGAATCCAGATCGTGAGTCAGATTTAGTCGGTGTTACTGGTTTAGCAGTGGCAGGAGAAACCCTCTGGTTAACGTTACAAGATAGTGTATATTTTTGCCATATAAATAAAAAAATAACCCTGCAACACTTTGTTTATTTGCCTTCCAATCCTAATGGAATCGCTGTTAAAGATTCAACGGTTTATGTTACCTGTAAAAAACTGGGATATATTATTATATATAGCATAAATACAGGTCATGAAATTACCCGATTGCGTTCTCCGGGAGTTGGCATTGAACATATAACAATTCGCGATGAAGAACTGTGGGTATCTGATGACCAAGAACAGACAGTTTACTGTCTTGATCGAGCAACTGGCGAAATTCAGTTCAGTGTACTCACCCCCTTTGAAAATCCTACTGGCTTAGCGTTTTGTTCTGACCCCCAGACGGGAGAGGATACCCTCTATGTTGCTTATGCAACTGAGGAGGCTTACATCCGCGATAACCCTAACGCTGATCCTAATTATGAATTGCAGTATCGCGATCGCACTTTTATTCATCCGTTACACTTTACCTACAATCCGGAAGGTCGCTATGCACTCTCCAATGGCTATTTAATCGAAATGTCCTACGTCGAGGAACTTGACCCCCTCAAGGATATCGAGTTGAATGATTTGGAATGGCGAATTGCCTTGCCATCGGAAACTGACCGACAAAAGGTCTCAAAAGTCGAACCCGTAGGTATACCCTTTACTATAGACGTTCAAGATGGTCAGCAAGTTGCCGTCTTTAAGTTTGACAATCTCAAGCCAGGGGAACGCCATATCTTTGGCTGGAAGGCACTCCTAGAAGTCTGGAGTATCAAGTACCGCCTGACACCACGGGATATGGAGGCGTTGCCTGAGTTACCGCCAGAATTTCAGAACCGTTATTTGGTGGATGATGACAAGTTAGCCATGGATACAGAAATCATCCGCCGTTCGGCTAAAGAAGCAATTGGTAGCGAAACGAATCTGTTGCGGCAAGTCTACAGTATTCGCAATTATGTCTACGACAAACTTTCCTACCACGTGACCCCTAAAATAGATACTCCTGACATTGTGCTACGAAGGGGTGTGGGGTCTTGCGGCGAGTATTTGGGAGTATTGCTAGCTTTGGGACGCCTTAATGGTATCGCGTGCCGCACTGTTGGTCGTTACAAATGCCCTCCCCATCCTGACCAAATTGGTATTCCTTTAGTACCAGATTTTAATCATGTTTGGATGGAATTTTATATCCCAACAATCGGCTGGCTACCGATGGAATCGAGTGCTGATGATACGGTTGAAGGGGGTCCTTATCCCACTCGGTTTTTGATGGGTCTTGCCTGGTACCATATAGAGATCGGTAAAGGAATTAAGTTTGAAATCCTGAAGAGTCAAGGGGTGCCTGTGAAAAAGGAAGATATTTCTATTGGTGAGTTAGCCATTAATCATGTGCGGTTTAAGATTCTGGCAGAATTGCCCAGTGGTAGTGCTTCAATCGAACAATAACGACTACTACTGGCAAGGGTAGCCAGAAAGAAGTGGCTTGCAGGGGATCTAAGACCAAATCGAGGACGTAGCTCCTAGACTTGGGCTACCCCCGTGATGTCAGAAGCCTACACCATACCTGCTGGGATTGGTGTGCGGTAGTTCAGTATAGGTTAGGGGGAAATTTAGTCATGGATGTTATTCCAGCTATAGACTTACTTGAAGAAAAATGTGTGCGGTTAGTCCAGGGAGACTACCAACGTGCGCAAATATTTAACGATAACCCAGTCGAGGTAGCGAAACAATGGGTTGAACAAGGTGCATCAAGGCTGCATGTCGTTGATTTGGATGGTGCAAAACTGGGTAAGCCAGTTAATACTAAGGCCATCGAAGCAATTGTGCAGGCGGTACCTGTGCCAGTGCAAGTCGGTGGTGGATTACGCTCCCGCTCCGGAGTCACTCAACTGTTGACTCTAGGCGTCGATAGAGTCATTATAGGAACGGCAGCGGTGGAAGACCCTTCCCTAGTGGAACAGCTTTGCACTGAATTCCCAGGGAAGATTGTAGTTGGTATTGATGCTCGTCAGGGATGGGTGGCCACTCACGGTTGGTTAGAAACCTCAGAAATTGCAGCAATTGACCTAGCTGAACAAATGACTCAGCTGGGAGTAACTACGATTATTTACACCGACATTCACCGGGATGGAACTCTGTCTGGACCAAACCTAGACGCTCTAAGGGAACTAGCAAGTCATATATCGATCCCCGTGATTGCCTCTGGGGGTGTCAGTTCAATCACTGATCTGTTGAGTTTACTTACTCTCGAATCTCTAGGCGTTAGCGGTGTAATTGTTGGTCGTGCGCTTTACACCGGAGATATGTCTCTCAAAGAAGCTATTCAAGCAGTCGGTCCTGGAAGGTTACAAGATATCCCTCTAGATATGGGCTTTTCTAGCTTTGCTTGATCACTCGTCAATGGAAAAAGGGAAAATTGATCTGATTCGAGCCAAATACCCCATGATCAGTTTTTCATTGTCAGGGGCAATATTTTAAGAGAATAATTTGTATAACTGCTTCCTGATTACACTGTAAAAGTTTAGTAAAGGGGGAAAGGGCAAGGAATTATAACCATTGACCTTTTCCTTTTTATATTTATAACTTAAATTCAAAACCATACTACTAAACTCAATTCCATTCTTCAAGAGTTATTTAGCTAGACAGGAGGACAAGGTGTAAGCATTCAGCTATCAGCTATCAGCTATCAGCTATCAGCTATCAGCTATCAGCTAAAGGCTAAAGGCTAAAGGCCTGTGGTAGATACCGTTGAGTGGCTAATTATCAATGATGGCAGTACAGACCGCACCGTAGACGTAGCCCGCTCCTATGGCGTAGACCACATTGTTAATTTTAAAC
>NZ_JAAHIG010000584.1:0-3716 GCF_010692305.1 Moorena sp. SIO4G3
CCGATACTTTTTAGCTACCAAAATCTACAAATCAGATTTTGGCTCACGCTTTGCAAGCTGGATTTTGCCAGCCAGGGGGTATCTCCCAAGGCATTACCCGGACTATGCCCGGCTTAGCGCATAAATTTGATTCCACTATTGACAAAAAACGCAACCCTTAAACCCTTGGTTTTCGGCTTTAATGTAAGTCGCAAAGTATCTCTAATGAAACTGAATCTATGTTTAAAGTCTAACACATCTTTGTAGATAGTGCAACATTCTTGGAGAAAATCCTTAACAGTTGCCAGCCCCTTTTGTTGCCCCACTGAGGGTCTGTTCCCCCTCTTCAGGAACAGTAACTGGTTTTCTTAGGGCAATATTTGCAGTTAGAGTGGGTATATCAGCCAATATCTCAACAGCCTGTAGCTTGATCACAGGCAGGACTTACGCACACAATCCATGGGTAGGGTGGGCAAAACCTTGCCCACCCTACAGGTAGCGTTAAATTGAGGGATTTGCGTAAGTCCTAACAGGGGTCAAAACCCAGTTGTGATCAACGCTTTGTAGTACCCCCCCTCAGGAAATGGAAGTGCTCTATAAACTTGGCGATGCTGGGCAGTATGACAAAAATTCGCCCAGGAACTCACTATCGGGTTTCGTGGGCGAGTTGTGAAAATCCAGAAGTCCAAAATTCCTGGTAGTGCGGGCAGGATGCCCGCGTGAGAGTTCACAATCGATTAGACCTCTCAGGAAAGCGCGGTTTTAGCTCAATTGGGGCAAGACTTCCAGAATCTTTTTCGCTTCTGTTGTCTATTGAGACCCCCATGAGAGTTCACAACCTCCGCCAGAATTGCTGTAAGCATATGCGCTACAGATGTGCTACTTGAGGTGCAGTCAGCAGTCAGCCGTTGGCCTTGGCCGTTGGCCACGCTACGGGAATGGCTGATCGCTGAATACTTAGGAATTGCTATACCTCGAAGCAGTCGATTACAACTACATTCCCAAAGCCCACCAAACTCAAAAACTTAGCCAAAGGGTTTCAATAAAAAGCCATTGTTACTTTGGTTAAAGACTATCTGCATCTGGAATAAAATCCATGAGTGTAATTGCTAAAACAAATGACTTTGAATTAAAAAAGTATACCATATTGATTATTGATGATAATCCCACCAATTTAAGGGTTGCTTTTGATTATTTAGAAGATTGTGGATTCACAATTTTAGTATCCCAAGATGGTTAAAGTGGGTTAAAACGCGCTAAGTATGCCCATCCTAAAATTATTTTACTGGATGTTTTGATGCCAGGTATAGATGGCTTTGAAACCTGCTGTCGCTTGAAGGCGGATCAGGCTACTAAAGATATTCCTGTAATTTTTATGACGGCGTTATCTAGTACCGAGGATCAGGTGAAAGGATTTGAAGTTGGGGGAGTCGATTATGTCACTAAGCCACTCCAACATGAGGAACTCTTAACTCGGATAATTAACCATTTACGGATTCAGGAGTTAACTGAAAAGCTGCAACTTCAAAATCAGGAGTTAAAACAACAAGCGATTGAACTGGCAAAAGCTAAAGAAGCTGCTGAATTAGCTAGCCAAGCCAAAAGTGAATTCCTCTCCAATATGACTCATGAACTGCGTACTCCTCTCAATGGCATTTTAGGTTATGCCCAAATCCTCCAACGGGATCAAACCGCTACCCCTAAACAAAAGCATAGTATCGATCTCGTTTACCAATGTGGCACTCACTTGCTCCACTTGATCAATGACATCTTAGAGCTGTCGAAAATTGAAGCCAGGAAAATGGAACTGTTGCCGAAAGAGATTCATTTTCCTACTTTGTTGATCTCGGTTGTAGAAATCTGCCGTATCAAAGCTCAGCAAAAGGGTATCTCTTTTATTTATCAACCATCATCCTGTCTACCAGCAGGGATTGTGGCTGATGAAAAACGACTGCGACAAGTTCTGATTAACCTCCTGAGCAATGCTCTTAAGTTTACTGACCATGGCGGAGTAACCTTCAAGGTAGAGGTGATCAGTAACGATAAAGCCGTACAACCCCGACTCCCTAGGATTTATAGAGATCAGCAAGAGGGGGAAGTTATCACAGACAAAATCATGCCACTAATAGGCAAAGCTCCCGAATCACCCATGGTTAGAATTCGATTTCAAATCGAAGATACTGGCATCGGACTCAACCCAGAAGAATTGGAAACAATATTTTTACCCTTTGAACAATTTGGGGATAGTGCTATTCGAGATCAAGGCACTGGTCTGGGATTAGCTATTAGCCAGAAAATTGTTAATCTCATGGGAAGTCATATCAAAGTTGAAAGTACTTCTGGCAAGGGTAGTGTTTTTTCTGTGGATTTGGATTTACCTACTACCACAGTAATGGATCACAAAAATAAAATTTATACCAATACTATCGTTGGTTTTCAGGGCAAGGTGCGTAAAATAGTAGTGGTAGATGACAAACCGAATAATCGCTCTTTTATTGTTAATTTTTTACAACCTCTGGGATTTAAACTTTTGGAAGCGAGTAATGGGGTTGAGGGTTTGGAAAAAGCTATAGAATTTCACCCTGACTTAATTATTACTGACTTAGTGATGCCAGTGATGGATGGCTTTGAAATGATGCGACGTATCCGCTCATCAGAGCAATTGAAACAGATCATGGTAATTGCGACATCTGCCAGTGTTTATGAATTAGAACACCAACAGAGTCAGGATATAGGCTGGAGCGATATTCTTTCTAAGCCTGTGAACGTTGAAGAATTACTCGATAAATTAAAGCGGCATCTGCAACTGGAATGGGTATATGAACAGTATGATCCCGAAGTATCAAAAATCAAAATTGAATCGGCTAAAAAAGTTCTGCCAGAGGCTATTGTACCTCCCCCAGCTGATGTATTAGCTGAACTTTATGACCTGGCCAAGAAAGGGAATATGTTCGCGATTATTAAATCCGCAGAAAATCTTAAACAATTAGATGATAAGTTTGTGACCTTTGCTCAGACTATATCTAATTATGCTGATGAATTTCAATTAAAAAAAATTAGAATATTGATAGAAAAGTATCTTGAAAAGAATTAGTATAGCGCAGGGAATCGGGAATCGGGAATCGGGAATCGGGAAAGAGAGGGAAGTGTGGGAAGTGTGGGAAGTGTGGGGAGATGGGGAGATGGGGAGATGGGGAGATGGGGAGATGGGGAGATGGGGAGATTTTTATTAAGCGATGCAGCGCGGTCTTGGGGGTTTCCCCCATGAGCGACTGCATCAAGACAGAGTAATTATCCGGACATGATATAAACGCTATATTCAGCCTGTTAATTATTAATTAATGAAATAGGTATTGATGAATTAAAACTATAATTTATTAACCGGAAAAGGTATCTATTTTTTATCATATTTATGAGGTACATTAAATTTTATTACCCCGACTCCCGACTCCCGACTCCCGACTCCCGACTCCCGACTCCCGACTCCCGACTCCCGACTCCCGACTCCCGACTCCCGACTCCCGACTCCCGACCCCCGACTCCCGACTCCCGACTCCCGACTCCCGACTCCCGACTCCCGACTCCCGACTCCCGACTCCCGACTCCCGACTCCCGACTCCCGACTCCCGACTCCCGAATCCCGACTCCCTGAACTCCAGTCCCCGCCAGCTCTCCATCGCGTATTCCGTCGTCTGCGTCAACAACAAAAAACCCCCAACTCTGCAGGCACACACTAG
>NZ_JAAHIG010000585.1:0-3699 GCF_010692305.1 Moorena sp. SIO4G3
TTAAACTTCTGGATGTTTAGTAGTTGAGACTACATTTATAGATCAACTCTATAACGTTTACTTACTAAGCTTTTCAGCAAGTAGTCTGTTCAATCCGGAACACTTTTTTAGTGACGCTAATTAATGATTTATGTAGTTTTATAAACACAAATTACAGAACATGGCAGTTCTTAGAAACGATAATCCTTGGGGCGAAGTATTCGGCTAGCCAATGTGGGAGCAAACCAAGAATTTATGTGCGAATGCTTCGCCCTGACAAACGTCCTTTGTGCTATGGGTTTCGACCTGACAGGGGCTGGTCAGTTATTTGAGTTGAACGGCACTAGCTACTGACTTGTCTAGCAATCTAGGAGATCGATCAAAAGCACCAAAGCCTCAACTACTGAGGTTCGGTGATTGGGATTAACTATCACACTTGCGGGTTGATTGTGAGGGTTGCTATAACCGAGAGTTCTGATAATCTGCTCTGAGGTCATTGCCCCTGGACAATCCATATGGGTTAAACCAATAATCATGGGAACATTTACTCGCTCCTTCATAAACAGCAGAAGCTCACGAGAGTGGTTTAAACTGCTGGGTCGATGAACCGGCACCAGTACAATATAGGCGTGAGCTTCACGAATCAAAATATCCCACATGAAGTCAAAGCGAGATTGACCAGGAGTACCGTAGATGTGAACATTTAGATTGCTACCAAAGGTAAGGCTCCCAAAGTCAAAGGCAACGGTAGTTTTTTTCTTTAGCAGAAGTATTTCGTCGGTGGCTTTACGTTCTATTTCCACAGCTTCAACATTACTCGCTGTCCTCACAAAAGTAGATTTGCCAGCTCCTACAGTTCCGGTTACTACCACACGGACACTTTTCATGGGATTTACTCCACTAAGACTAGTTAATATTGAGTAGATTTCAGTCTTAGCAGATCAAAAACGTAAATTTGCGGCGTAAATCTTGTGATTTGAGTTAAACTCAGATCTTAAACCAAGTTTACAATTCACCTGTAAAGGTAGGCCACAGCGGATCTCAGAACAGGGAACAGTGATAAGATTTGACTATTTGAGGACTTAAATTGATTGTTATCACTGCCATTATTAAGTTTTTTGTACTGGTGTAAGATCTCAGTTAAAGGAGGATTATCAAAGCGGATTTGGTATCAACACTCAAGCTTCAACAGTATTAATCTCAAGTCCTCGACTTTGTATAATTTGATCAAATAACGGCGTAGATAGGGCTTGTTCCACCGGCCAAACTCCTGGTTTATTGAGTTGACCAGTAAGCAAGAGTTCAGCAATACTACCAGTACCCACCCCAGCAGCGACAGCAGTATTCTCATGGACTAAGGTTGAGCTAGCACGGGCTGATTTACCATCTTTGTAACCACTAACCTCTGAGCGAATTGCAACACCAACCCCACTAACGCGATCGCTTACATCGGTCATGATGTGGCTGACATGGGACAAAAACTCAATTCCAGCGGGATTTTTCAGCCAAGATGAGGGGAAGATGTGGGCAGCTATCCAGGTAAGATGATTATAAAAATCGGGAACTGAGCCAAATTTAGTGATGACGGTGTTAACGGGAAATGAGTCCACTAAGGTCAAGGCTTCTGGCATATCAAACCAGTAGACACCAGCTTTACCATAGGGAGTAGGGAATTGGATGGTTTCCCGTAGGCTATAAGGTTTCACGGTTTGCCACTGATTATTAATCCAAGCTTCAAAGGGTTCTTGCAATCCTAGAAAAGTAGTACGCATTACCGTCACTCCAGCACCACCAGAACCCGCAACTACATAGCTGAGGTGAATCCGTTCTGCAACATCTAACTGTTCTACATCGTGACGCACCATGCTATTGGAGATACCAGGAAAAATGCCAGAATTCACAATAGCGGTGACACCAGCAGCAGTAGCTTGTTCACGGAAGGCTAAGGCTTTACGGGTAAAAGCACGGTTGTCACTGACATCGAGATAGTTAACCCCTTGTTCGATGCAAGTGTTTAGGACAGTAGCGTCTCGGTACAGAAACGGACCAGCACAATGGATGACTAGGTTGTGAGATGCGATCGCATGTCTTAACCCCTCCTGATCAGCTAAGTCTAGAGGGATAAACTGCACGTGGGGCTGTAACTGTTGTGGCAATGCTAGGTCAAGTTTACCCTGACGTCCGGTAATCGTAATTTTCGCCTGAGTATGGGCAAGTAAGTCTTGCGCTACACTGTTCCCGATTCGTCCTTTGCCTCCTAGGATTAAAACCTGGTCTGTCATTAGATCATGTCCGCTTCAATACTTATCGCAGTTCTATCTTACGGTTCCTGGTTTCACTTAATTTCATGATTGGATTCAAGTCTAATTGAATTGTGTCCATTGGGTTTTACTAATAGTAAATTTTTGAACTCTAGGGATTTCTGTAGGAATTGTGATAATTTTTGATGCCATATTCCCTACTCCCTACTCCCTACTCCCTACTCCCTACTCCCTTTAACACTATAGCAATTTAAGAGATTGAAACTTAACAGAAGTCAGTCCGACTTTGGCTATATTCTTTCCCATCTTCCCCATCTTTAGCATCTTCTCCATCTCCATCTTCAGAAATTATCCCGATGTTGTGCAAACCCCTTCAGGGGATAGGCTTGACTTGCGCCATCTAGTTAAGTTTTGTTACAAAAATGCGACATTCTACATAAACGTTAAGGCTTAATCCTGATAAGTATTAAGACCCTTAACACTAGCAACTAACTACACTTTACCGCACATGACCTAGCTCCAAACTGATCAGTGCGAAATCGCCTCCCCACAGACTATCCAACTTTTTTTAGAATCGGTCTACAAGATGAATACTATCACTAACTCTTTAGAAAGAGCCAATACTCAAGCACAACAGTTAGATCAGGTTTTTTTACAAGGGATACTGGAAGGATTTATTGATGGCATTTTGATTCTGAGTACAAAAGGAAAGATACTTCATGCCAATGAATCTGCTCGCTTTCTGTTGGATAAACTCACACCAGACAGTAAACCATCTAATTTGGTGCCTAAACAAATCTGGCGTATCTGCCAAGCTTTGAAATACAGTTTTAAGTCCTATCATTCTCAGGCAGTTATTATAGATTCTCATCTTACTACGAGTCAGTCAAATACTGTTCGGATACGAGTTCGATGGCTCAAATTAGAGTTATCTAAAGAGCCTTGTATTTTAGTTACTCTTGAAGACCAACATCAATCCATTCAAAATCTAGTGCTTGCAGAAGTTTACCACTATGGTTTAACTCCTCGTGAAGCAGAAGTCTGGTTACTGCGTCGAGTCAATTATTCCTATAAAGACATTGCCGCTAAGCTATTCATTACCCTCAGCACAGTGAAGAAGCACATGAAAAATATTCATGCTAAACAGAAAATGGCTCTTTTTCTAGAGCATAATCTTGTTTCTGGATAAGGATAAATTTAATTTAAACTTAAAAGCTAAAGCCTTAAGCCAGTGCTTTGCAGCTAGACCAATGATTTGAAGCGAGCAGTTCTGGACTAGCTGCTGCATCTGGCTTACCAATTAGAGGAGTTGCACTCGGAGGGTTTGTTGTAGTCTGTAGCAACACCCGCGACTCAGGCAAACTCTTGTCAGGCTTACCTCAATCAATGTTAGGTATTGAACCATCAGACTAGACGAGGGCAAAATTCCCCTAACCGATCACCCCTTATTCATTTAGGA
>NZ_JAAHIG010000586.1:0-3664 GCF_010692305.1 Moorena sp. SIO4G3
CCCGATCTCCCCATCTCCCCATCTCCCCATCTCCCCATCTCCCCATCTCCCCATCTCCCGATCTCCCCATCTCCCGATCTCCCCATCTCCCCATCTCCCCATCTCCCGACTCCCAAATTGGGTACTTTACTTTTTAGAAGTCCCTAAAAACTGTTTCAGTTTTTCCAAGGGTAATTGTTTCACAGCTGCTTCTGGTTGTTCTGTACGACTGACAACAATCACAATATTATTAATTTGTTGGTCATAGCCTGTAGGTGATGACTTAGGTTTATGTCCTCTCATTATCGTAGAGCTAGGTTTATTGACTGGCTGGATTTCCGCTGTTGTTGGGAGATAGTCTGGGGGAATATCAACCGTAGTGTCAAGTTGGTTGTAATAAGTTTGGTAACGTTGATTTAACTCAGGATTGGCTGCAATTATCTCTAGCAGCTTGGGTTTGGTATACCTCTCCCAGGCCAAAGGTTGGGCATCAAGTTGATCGCCAATTTCTTTGATGCTCTTATTATCACCTTGACTCAAGGGTGTGTCTAAATCGGTCAGAGCAAGTAAAAACGCTAATAGGGTTTTGTTGGTATTCATCAGCCACTGCTACTACTTCAATCATTATCTTTATACACGAAGGATCAGCCTAGTTCCCGAAATTGTGATAGTATGTTACCCTAATAAAAGTTTCAGAACCTCGCTCCAATGAGACCGCAATGGGAAGCCCTAATTGTTGGGATTAACCGTTATCCAGAATACACCAACTTTAACGACTTGACCGTTGCGGCATTAGATGGGGAAAATGTCGCTCAACGATTAGAGCAGTATGGCTATGAACCGTTTCGGATTCAAGACTTACCCCTTGGGTTGACCCAAAAAGGAGCAGGGGGACCATCCAGCACAGGACTAGTAAAATTAGAGGAATTAAGGTCAGCAGTCGCTAATCTGTTTAATCCTCCTCCTCCCAACCAACCTCCAGAAACCGGCCTATTCTTCTTTTCAGGCCATGGCTGTAGACAAGAGGTGGATGGTATTGAGGAAGTTTTCTTAGTGACAAGTGATGCCTTTCCTGATGTGGGAATTTATGGCTATCCTCTGCGGGAGTTGGGTGAGCAAATCGCAACTAGCCCAGTCAAACAGGTAGTGATTTGGTTAGATTGTTGCTACAGTGGCGAGTTACTAAGCTTGCTCCCATTTATCCCAACTGATAAAGCTTACTGCTTGATTACTGCTACTCGTTCCTTTGAACCGGGAGTAGAGATTAGCCATGAACAAGGAGTATTTACCAGGGAGTTACTGGCAGGATTAAATCCGGAAAATCACCCGGATGGTATTGTTACTAGTCATAATTTGGCCTTGTTTATTGAGCAGCGGATGTCAAGGACTGGACAACGTCCTTTAATCGCTAACTCTGAACAAGCCATTCTACTGACTAGCCTGTTTCCGAAACTGAGCTTTCAGGATAAGTGCCCCTATCGGTCTCTGTCTTATTTTACCGATAAACCAGAGGATGCTCTGGTGTTTTACGGTCGTTCTCAGTTGACCCAGCAGTTAATTGAGCGAGTGAAAACTAAAGACCGTCTGCTGGTAGTGTTAGGAGCTTCCGGCAGTGGCAAGTCTTCCTTACTCAGGGCAGGCTTATTGTATCAGCTGAAGTTAGGTCAGGCAATTGTTGGAAGCGATCGCTGGCATTATCTAGAACCTTTCTCTCCGGGTGTTGCACCAAAGCAAAGGTTACAGGAGGTGCTGGAGTTGGGAAAGCTTTTAGAGAAAAACGGAGGCAATTCTAGTCTTACTCTAGTAGCGACTTCTGAACCGGTGGTCATGATTATTGACCAGTTTGAAGAGTGCTTCACTATGAGTCAACCTCACCAACGGCTGGAATTCTTTAACGGTTTAATTGAATTATTAGAGCAGAAAGACAATCTAATTGTGTTAATCGCTATGCGCTCTGACTTTCGGGGGCGGTCGCGAAAGTATCCTCAATTTGTTGAAAAGATCAATAGACCATACATCAATGTTGACCAGTTGAACCGTCAGGAAATTGAAGAAGCGATCGCACTACCAGCTGAATTAGTAGGATTAGGGATTGAGGGGAGATTAAAACAGCAACTGATTAACGATGTCGAAGATTATCCAGGTAGCCTTCCCCTGCTCCAATATACTCTGACGGAATTATGGAAACAGTCAAGACAGCAGCAGGAAACGTTTTTACGGTTAGAAACCTATCAACAGTTAGGGGGAATTGAGGGAACTCTGGAAAAGAAGGCAAATCAGGTATTTGATAGTCTCTCAGCGGAAGAACAAACTGTGGCTAGGCGTTTGTTGTTGGAATTAACTCAAGTGGGAGAGACTCTCGATACCCGTAGACGAGTACGCCTGGGGGAGTTAGTCAATTCTCATCACAGTTTAGAACTGCTCGATGCTGTTAGCCAGACCTTAGCCAGTTCAGACAACCGCTTGATTACTAGAAGTCATGAGGAAAATTCCCAGGATGTGGTTTTGGATGTGGTGCACGAAGCCTTGATTCGCCACTGGGGAAGGTTGGTGGAGTGGAAGCAGACTTACACAGAAGCGATGGTGATCGAAAGCAAGCTGGAAGCGGCGGCAGAAGAATGGCAGGAGAAGGGAAAGAAGCGCGATGATGCGGGTCTACTGTTGCTTGGGGGGAGGTTAGTAGAAGCCCAGGAGTATTTAAGAAAGTATGGTGAATTGGGGATGTTGAATGGGTTGGCCGAGGAGTATATTGAGGTTAGCCGTCACAAGCACAAGCAAATCACCCGTAACCGCAGGTTAGTAGCGCTAGGGTTTATTGGTGTGTTGGTATTGGGGACAGTTGCTTCAACGGTTTTTGGATTGGAGTCTCGTAAGCAGGCGAGAAAGGCAGAAGAAAGTGAAATTAAAGCCCTGAATCAATCTTCAGAACTCTTGTTTACCTCAAAGCAAGCCTTTGATGCTCTAAAAGAGAGTTTAAGGGCAGTAGGAAAACTCCAAAAGGCAAAAAGGGTAAAAGGTGATACTAGAATACAAGTGATCGCTAAGTTGCAGCAATCTCTCTATGGCGTCAACCAGTATAATAGCCTGGATAAACATACTGATACTGTCACTAGCGTCGCCTTTAGCCGAGATGGCCAGACTATCGCTTCTGCTAGTTGGGACAACACCGTGAAACTATGGAATCTACAAGGCAAACACCTGCACACCCTCACTGGACATAGCGAACCTGTCACTAGCCTCGTCTTTAGCCGAGATGGCCAGACTATCGCTTCTGCTAGTTTGGACAACACCGTGAAACTATGGAATCTACAAGGCAAACACCTGCACACCCTCACTGGACATAGCGAACCTGTCACTAGCCTCGTCTTTAGCCGAGATGGCCAGACTATCGCTTCTGCTAGTTTTGACAACACCGTGAAACTGTGGAATCTCAAAGGCAAACCCCTGCACACCCTCACTGGACATAGCGAACCTGTCACTAGCGTGGCCTTTAGCCGAGATGGCCAGACTATCGCTACTGCTAGTTGGGACAACACCGTGAAACTGTGGAATCTCAAAGGCAAAGACCTGCACACCCTCACTGGACATAGCGAACCTGTCAATAGCGTGGCCTTTAGCCGAGATGGCCAGACTATCGCTTCTGCTAGTTGGGACAAGACTGTGAAACTGTGGAATCTCAAAGGCA
>NZ_JAAHIG010000587.1:0-3645 GCF_010692305.1 Moorena sp. SIO4G3
GAATTTTTTTGCCCGACTCAAGCAATATCGAGCGATCGCGACGCGGTACGATAAGCGAGCTCAGAACTTCCTAGGAGCAATTTATCTGGCTGCTGCTGTAATTTGGCTTAATTGATGACACGCCCTAGTCAGATACGCAGATGATTTTGTCATTCTCCACCAAGACCAAACCGTGGTAGAAGAATGTCTTGAAGTCATTAATAAATGGCTGCTGGACATGGGTCTGGAATTAAAACCAAGTAAAACAAAAATTACCCACACATTTGACGGATTTGACTTCCTCGGATTCAACATTCGGCAATATAAAGTAGGTATATATCAATCTAAACAAGGTTTTAAAACCATCATCAAGCCATCTAAGGAAAAAGTACTAGAGCATTATGGGCAGCTCTCAAATGTCATAGAACGACACAAAGCTGCCCCACAAGAGGCTTTAATAAGCCACCTCAAACCTATTATACGCGGATGGTGCAACTATAGCAATCCTAAATCATTTGTAAAATAATTAATATTATAATATAATGAGTTTGCTCAACTCAAAAAATAGAGAAAATATGAGGGAAACAGTCGAGCAGTTTCAAGGTGATGTTCAAGAAGATATAGAACAATTTATCGAAAGCAATCCAGAACCAAGAGAGCTAAAAAGAGCCTTAGCTATTCGGATGCTTATTCAAGGTGTAAAAGTCACAATAATTCAAGAACTATTAGGTGTTTATGCTGCTTTTGTTAGCCAATGTAAAGTTCGTTTTGCCCTAGAAGGTATTGAGGGATTGAAACTAAAACATAAAGGCTCAAAAGGATACCTTAATCAAAGGGAACGCACTTCTATAATTGAGTGGTTAAGAAGTCAAAATTCGATGGATTTGAGTAAACTAGAAAATTATATAGAAGATAATTATGGAATCAAATTTAAGTCGAAACAGAGTTACTATCATCTCTTGAAAGAAGCGGGAATGAGTTGGAAAAAAACTCAAAAATTTAACCCAAAACGAGATCAAGAAAAGGTAGAGGCTCGACATCAAGAAATCTGTGATTTATTAGAAGAAAATCGTGAAGATATAGAGACTGGAAAGCTTGTGGTGTATTTGATTGATGAATGTCATCTGTTGTGGGGAGATGTTTGTGGATATGGGTGGGGATTGACTAAAGAAGCGATGCAGCAAGGGAACAGGGGAGGCAGTGCGGTCTTGGGGGTTCCCCCCGGAGACGAAACCTGATTACGTTGAGCCTTTATGGTTGGTCGGCTATGCAGAAAAGGGGTAAAACTTATTGATTAGCGTGATTTGCGCGGTCTTGGGGGTTTCCCCCATGAGCGACTGCATCAAGACAAGGCGAGCCTGTCTTACGGTAACTTCTAACCATGAGCAACTGCCGTGGTTTCCCCCATGAGCGACTGCATCAAGACAAGGTTAGAAATTCCCATGACTAATGAACGGGATCGTCAGACTTATTATGGGGCTTTAAATTATCAAAGTAAGGAGTTTATTGTCCGGGATTATAAACAAGGAAATTCTCAAAATACAGTGTTATTTTTGAAATTCTTAAGAAAACTTAATCCAGGAAGTAGATTGTTGATTATTTGGGATGGAGCCAGTTATCATAAATATAAAGAAATGAAGGAGTATCTGAGGGAAGTAAATCAAGATCTAGATCCTTTTAAGCGACCCGTTCATTGCGGTGCGACCCAAGGGCGATTCACTCGCCCATTGGAAAGCGCACCGTGGAAATTTTAGCCCCTAATGCTCCCGAACAAAATCCGGTTGAAGATATTTGGTTAAAAGCTAAAAACTTCTTGAGAAAATTTTGGTATAAATTACGGTCATTTGCCTTGGTAAAGTGGTTGTTTACTTTTTTTGTTCAAAGAGAAATTTTTGAGTTTAAAAAACTTCATAAGTATGGTGTTTTTCCCAAAAAAATATAAGAAATAAATACTTAATTAAGCCAGAGTTATTTTTACGAATCATTTAGGACTGCTATACCCCTCTTCTGTCACTCTCCGAATTCAATGATTAACAAATAAGTCAGATTATCCAGAATTAAAAAAGAATTGATATTGATTAATTTCACTAATTAGCTGATTCAATCCCAGCAATAATTTACTATTCGGTAAAATATCTAACCAGGGAAAAATAATCCATAACATCATAATGGGTTGAATCAGTAAACGAAAATTGTTTAACACATTCTTCCATCCACCTTTATGATTCCATTGTTGATAATTAATCACCTGGATATCATCAGCATCTGTCACCTTATTGGCTACTTCTGTCGATTTATTTAAAGCTAAAAAAGCTGGAGAATTCAAACTAATCATGGTGTACACACAAAAAATTATTTCCCACCATTTTTCGATATCTTTAAACTTAGTAAAACGGTAATCTGTCCATCCTAATTCTTGTTTACACTGACGAAAAGCATACTCTACCCATGTTCTTAATCCATACAAATCTCCCAATATTTTCTTGAGATTACCTTTCAAATTAGTCATCACAAAAGATGTTCCATTCTCTGGCATAGTTTTTGGGTCTGTGGTTATTTCCCAGTAAGTTATGGCTCTCTTTTTTCCATATACTATTTCTCTAATGTATCTAGTTTCTGATTTTTGATTACTAAATGTTCTGGTAAATTTACACCACTTATTCGCTCTAACCCTCTGCGAAATTGGCATCCAGACTCCATGATTACTCCTAATTGCTACTACATAAGACAATTTAGTTTTCTCTAATGTTCTAATAAACTGGCTACTTTCACCAGCGATGCAGCGCGGTCTTGGGGGTTTCCCCCATGAGCGACTGCATCAAGACATACAGACTATCCGCTAATACTCGTTCTATATTTAATCCTTCTTCTACTAATTCTTCTAGGATTTCTGAGGCTAACTCTATTTTAGTTTTGTACTTATCTTCCCATTTTAATGTTCCTCTTGGTTTGAAGATTTTGTCTACCAATGGAAATGTTATATTTTGATACACCCCGTAAGCATTAACTGACACTATTCCATTATCTACTTTTCCGATACTTCCTAGATATTGCCTTGCTACATAGTCCGTTTTTTTTCCTTTCTTTCTATCCCCGGTTTCATCTATTATTACCGTGATTTTTTCGGAGTTTAATGCTTTGATAATCCTACTTAATCTTCGGGATTTTAATTCAGTCGCTGACCAAGGAAAATTGGCTAAAAAATGATGGAGTGACTGAGCAGATTTTATGCCTACTACCTTAGCTATTTCTGGTAGCGACTTTCTCTTTATCGGTGAGATTATTCCTAAATGTAAATATTTGAAACATTCATAACTTCTTACTTCTGAAAACAGGTCTTTATAAGCCTCACAATATTGATCAATAACCGAAACTGTTGGTTGTGCATCTCTGGCACTATGTTTGAGAATCTGTAACTCTACATCCATTGCCCTATCTACTTTTGAGCTACCCAATCTGTTTATTCTCTTATTTTACTTCTCGGAGAGTGACAGAAGAGGGATACTACAGGTCAGTCTGTAGTAAAGAAACATTCAGCAAATTAGGACATATGCTATGGAACAAACTCGCCTTGATGGGGATACAGGAGACACCCCAAGAAATCAAAAACCTGGGTAATCAATAAGTATTGGGGAACTATTGGAGGAGATAACTGGGTGTTCATGA
>NZ_JAAHIG010000588.1:0-3643 GCF_010692305.1 Moorena sp. SIO4G3
AGACAATGAACAAACACAGGAGCAGGTCGAAAGACTAGGATATCTAGGAGCTGGGTGAGGTGAAAGCCTCACGCCCAGTTCTGAAGGAGAGGTGCTCCCCTTAATAGGGGACATCGACTCTAACAGTATTTAAAGCGGTTCGAGCAGGCGACTTTAAGAAAGCCAAGTCTCTACAGAAACTGATTCTGAAATCCCGTTCAGCGCAGCTTTTGGCCGTCCGTCAGGTCACACAGCTAAATAAAGGTAAGAGAACGGCGGGAATAGACGGAAAGTCAAGCCTCAATTACCGTGAACGCATGGAACTGGTTGAAGCATTGAACCACTATGGTCACGACTGGCACCATAGCGGACTTCGAGAAATCCCAATCCCTAAAAAGAATGGGAAAGTAAGGATGCTTAAGATACCAACCATCGCTGACAGAGCATGGCAATGTAAGCGTGAAGCTAGCCCTGGAACCAGCCCATGAGGCGACGTTCAGCGGAAATAGTTACGGGTTCAGAACGGGCAGGTGCGCCCAGGATGTCCAAAAACGCCTATTTAGTCATTTGAACTCAGGTTCTAATGGAAAAACAAAGCGCGTCATAGAACTAGATATTGAAAAATGCTTTGACCGTATCTCCCACACTTGCATCATGGAAAGGCTTATAGCACCAGAAAAAATTAAAACGGGAATATTCAGATGCCTCAAGGCAGGTGTCTCCGTCGAGTTCCCAGAACAAGGAACCCCGCAAGGGGGAGTAGTAAGTCCTTTACTTGCAAATGTGGCTTTAAACGGAATAGAAAATATTCATACTAGTCTAAGGTATGCCGACGACATGGTATTTATATTAAAACCAAAAGATGACGCTGAGGAAATCCTCAAGAAGGTATCTGCCTTTTTGGCGAAAAGAGGGATGAACATCAGTCAAGAAAAGACCAAAGTAACTAAAGCGACAGACGGGTTTGACTTCCTTGGCTGGCATGTCCGAGTTAAGAAAAACGGAAAATTCCGATGCATTCCCTCAGAGGAAAACCACCGGAACATACGTAAGAAGATTAAAGCCGTAGTCAACAGCTCGAATTATGGTGCAAAAGTAAAAGCAAAGAAATTAGCCTCCATAGTGCGGGGTTGGCGAAACTACCACTCAAGCTGCTACATGGGTAGTAGCAGGGACAGCCTTTGGTTCATGGCCAAGACAGCAAACCGAAAATTCCGAAAGGAAAAGAAGATAAATCGCTGGGAAGCAAATGAATTGTGCGACAAGGCTTTCCCGTCGGTAGGATACACACAAAACCAGCACATAAACGTAAGGGGGGCTAAGTCACCCTATGACGGTGACTTAGTTTACTGGAGTAAAAGAAATAGCCGACTTTACTCCGATACTACTTCAGACGCCTTGAAAAAGCAAAACCATTCCTGTGGACACTGTGGGTTGAAATTTACCGAAGACGAATCTGTACATCTCCATCACATTGATGGAAACCACGACAATTGGTCTAAAAGTAATCTTTTAGCAGTTCATCAGAGCTGCCACCAACAGATACATTGGAGCATTCCGAAAGGAAAGGATATCTAGGAGCTGCATGAGGGGAAACTTTCACGTGCAGTTCTGAAGCGGAGGTGCCCCGGATAATACCGGGCATCGACCGTAACTGGAAAAACATAGTGAATCTTGGAAAGGACAACAGTGGAAGAAACACCGCCTAAATCTTTTCCGCCTACAACGGCGAGTATACAAAGCAGTTCAAGCAGGCGACCTGAAGAAGGCTCGGTCTCTACAGAAACTGATTCTGAAATCCCGTGCAGCACAGCTTTTGGCAGTCCGACAGGTCACCCAGCTAAATAAGGGTAAAAAGACGGCTGGAGTTGATGGGAAGTCAGCCCTCAACTACAGAGAACGTATGAAACTGGTTGAAGCATTGAACCTCTATGGGCACGACTGGCACCATAGCGGACTACGAGAAGTTCCCATTAAGAAAAAGAATGGGAAAATTCGAATGTTGAAGATACCAACCATCGCCGACAGAGCATGGCAATGTCTAGTAAAATTTGCGTTAGAACCAGCCCACGAAGCAACCTTCAGTGGTGACAGTTACGGCTTCCGCACTGGCAGAAGTGCGCAGGATGTCCAAAAAAGGATATTCACTCACCTAAGGTCAACCAGCAACGGAAGAGACAAACGCATCATCGAATTAGACATCAAAAAATGCTTTGACCGCATAAGCCACACCTGCATAATGAACGCAATAATAGCACCATCCAGTATTAAACAAGGAGTGTTTAGATGTTTAAAAGCAGGGTTAAATCCAGAGTTCCCCGAACAGGGAACTCCTCAAGGAGGAGTGGTAAGCCCAATACTTTCAAACGTGGCCTTAAACGGAATCGAATACATACATACGAGTCTCCGTTATGCAGACGACATGGTATTCATATTAAAGCCAAAAGACGATGCACAGAAAATCCTCTCAAAAGTCAAGAAGTTCTTGGCAGAAAGAGGAATGGAAATCAGCGAAGAAAAGACTAAGCTAACTAAAGCGACAGATGGATTTAACTTTCTCGGATGGCATTTTAAAGCCATCGAAAAAACCGGAAAGTTTCACTGCGTTCCCTCAGAGGAAAACTACGAAGCCTTCCGCAAAAAAGTCAAAGCCATAGTCAACTGCTCGAATTATGGCGCTGAAGTAAAGGCAATGAAACTAGCCCCTATTGTACGCGGATGGCGCAACCACCATAAATATTGCGACATGAGCAACGGAAAGAACAGCCTATGGTTCATGGATGAAGCGGCTCGCCGGAAATTCATCAAAGAAAAGAAGGTAAACCGACATAAAGCCACAGAACTATGTAAAAAGGCGTTTCCGAAGGTGGGACACGCACAAAACAAACACGTAAACGTAAAGGGGACTAAGTCACCCTACGACGGTGACTTAGTCTATTGGAGTAAAAGGAACTCTAACCTATACTCCGATACTACATCTGATGCATTGAAAAAGCAAAACCATACTTGCGGACACTGTGGACTAAGATTCTTAGAGGGCGAGGATGTACACCTCCACCATATTGACGGAAACCACGACAACTGGCGCAAAAAGAATCTATTAGCAGTTCATCAGAGTTGTCACCAACAAATACATTGGTCAGTAACAGAAACACCAGAGAAACCCACTTCCATTAACGGACAAAAAGGAACTGGTAAGGCTGTGAAGAACAACGCCAAAACCACAAGAGCAAAAGCGAAAAGCTAAGGATATCCAGGAGCTGCATGAGGCGAAAGTTTCACGTGCAGTTCTGAATGAGAGGTGCCCTGGGTAATACCAGGCATCGACTCTAACAAGGCATTGCTTATGGTGGTAAAGGTAAAGGTGTTCTGATTCACACCCTGACTGAAGGTAGTGGAATGCCTCTAGCTAACTGTACAACTCCTGCCAATGGTAGTGAATCAGAACAAGTCAATCCTCTACTGGATCAAGTCAAATTGAAAACTTTGAAACCAGGTAGACCACGTAAGAGGCTCAAGGTACTAGCTGCAGATATTGGTTATGATTCCAAAGAAAAACGTGCTGCTCTGCGTAAGCGAGGCATTCGACCCCAAATACCAAAACGGATTTGGAAAACCAAGAAAAATCGAGGAAGACCGATTAAAATGTCGGTGCCCAGATATC
>NZ_JAAHIG010000589.1:0-3591 GCF_010692305.1 Moorena sp. SIO4G3
TGATAGGTCGTCTTGACAATTTCTGACCTATCTTTTTTTACCATAATTCGCTCAATTTAATATATATCAAGGGTTACGGGGCGCTTGTCGCCCCCCCAGGTATTATCACCCTACGAGCGATTATATATATATACAGAAGATGAAGAGTTGCCTGATTACCTGGAGGTGAGCCCAAAAGACAAGTATGCGTCGTATTATATGATTAACCTCGAAGATGGAAGTAAAAACCTGATCGACCTGTATGCCCCAAAAATCATACATACAAGTGGAGCGACCAAATGGCTGATATATGATATCGATGGTGAACTTAATTATTCACCAAATTATTAGCCTCAGTGAAAGAAACCGATAGACACAGAGGCAAGTAAGGTTCAAGCGGGATCAATAAACCGCCGCTATGCAAAGACATAGGTTTTGTCCTGATAGTTTCGATGAATTAGTTGGCATATTGTCGTAGGAAAACCAAAACTGCTCAGCTTGTGGCGAGTTATGATAACCAAGTCTTGCATTGAGAAACGCACAGCGACGAAATCGACTGATTGCTCGTAACAACCATTGAGCTCACCCAGGCACCCTGGTTCACCCTGAACCAGGGGCTTGGGTCATTCCGAACAACCTAAGGGTGTGCCAAGAAGGAAATCCGCTCAGTATTTGCGAATTTATCCCACCTTTCACCCATCGCCACCAGGGTTGAAAATATGCCTCAATGGGCTCACTGGGCGCACCACGCTCATAAAGCCGAGTCATATTTTCAACCATTCGTGCCACGGTCTTCCTAGCAATTCCTAAACCCGAGGTCGAAAACCAATAGCCTAGTCACCACGTCTTGCACCAACAGGAAATATCTTGGGGGCAATAGCGATCGCCTTTGGCGTGGCCTACGGCCAATCGCACAAGATGTGCTGCCTAGTAGTGCGGCTTTCAATGGTGCCCAAACCAAAATTGACCAATGGCACAATGAATGGGTATCCTTTGAACGTAAGTTTGATAAGATTAAACCAGCGACTAGAACAGGGTCGGTGGGTTGATGTATTGAACTATGCTCAGAACAGCAATTTGCCAGCACATTGGCGTCAGAAGTTAAATCGAATCATTGCTGAAGCTCGGCAGCAACAAGCTAAAGTGGAAGCTAACAGAAAGCAACTCGCTGTACAGAATCAAATTGGCTCTAGAGCAAACCAAGCAATTCAAAACAAGTCACAGCCTGCTCCAAGACCGGTTTCTATTGCTGCACCATTGCCTAAACAGCCAGTGGTTACCGGTCAGAAAACTACTGCACCACCACCGTCATTATCTACCAAAATCAAATATTACGTGATACTGGACGACGGGAGTTCTAGTGGTTTAGCAAATGCCAGGAAAATTGTACCTGGTGCTTTTTTGGGTCGATTCCCACAAGGGTCTCGCATTCAGATGGGAGCATTCAAAAATGAAGCCAAGGCAAATGCTTTTGCTAACCAACTACGTCAACAAGGAATGTCTGCTTCAATCTATCGACCTTAATGGTTTTGTTAAAGGTTATTTGGTTAAAGGTTAACAGGTTGTTCGCGTAGCGTGGCCTTTAGGCCAAGGTTAATTGGTTGTTCGGGTAGCGAAGAGGGAGACTGGTGGAGGATGATTGATTAGATAAAGAATCAGGGATATGAGGCCGATAATCATTGGGGTGTTGATTCTCAACGGAATGATGGAAAAAATCAAGGGGTAAGGTTATTACTCAACGAAACTTTGATGGGATTCCCCTTGCCGACAATGACAATGTGAAATATCTGATCTAACACTACCATATATGAGTGAAAAGAGGAGGATGTGATCCGATGTGATCGCCGTTAACCTAGAGTAGCTAAAGAGTCTGGTATAATAAGTTGAATTAAGGGAAAAAGAAATCACTTGACTAAGGTCGTCGTTTCCGGTACAAGGGTGTAAGTACATCTACATAAAGGTTTCTGAACGAGACATGCTAAACACGATCATGCGGTACGGCACCATACTGTTGTCAGGGTTTATAGCGTTTTGTGTGCTAATCACCCCGTCGATGGCAATGGCCGAAAATATTTACTGTATCTATCCAGAGGACCTACCATGTATTGAATTTTTAGATAAGTATGACACGGTAGTGCTAGATAAATCGAGGGACTATACGATGGAAGCCAGTGCGGTAGTAAAGAACTTAAATATTGATCAGGGATATATCGGCCTGAAAAATAAGGATGGTCAATATGTCACCGAAGAGTTAGAGGGAGACGAATGTTATCTGATGGATTGGTTCGATCAGCGTGATGTCAACGAACGTACCCTAGACTTTGTCCAGAATATCGGCGAAACAAAGATTTTGGTGACAGTAACCCGATCAAATAATTACGATCTACTCGAAGCGGCATGCGGTTCTACTATATATTGAGGACAAAGAGCTGGAACAACAAGGCCTGGTGTTTTGTGTAATAGGCGTGGGACGGACAAACCCTGGACGCCAACCTAGGCCCTGGAATCCAGGCAACGGTCTCCCTAGTGGGGGCATCGTCAACTGGCAAACCGGCCAGCACAGAAAAGTAAGCAGGAAACTCTGACCGTTAAAACCGATATAGATTAATCATCGGTTCGCTCACCCAGACCCCCCGGTTCACCCATAACCTGGGGGTTGAGTCATTCCGATCAACCGAAGGGTAAAACATGATAGAAATACGCTCAGCAATTTCGCAGAAATCCCACCTTTCACCCATCGCCACCAGCGTAGAAAATATGCCTCAATGCGCTCAATGGGCGCACCGTGCTAATGATGCCTCGCCACATTTTCAAGCATCCGTTCCACGGTCTTCCGAGGGATTCCCGCGCAAGGCATAGTGTCCCGAACGAATTGGCGCTTGTATAAGCGGTTTTTTCTCATGCCACCATTGTCTGACCGGCCAGATATCGGCAAGAGGCGTGATAATGGGTCACTGATTTTGGCAAGGGCAGTGTAAAACGATCAGGCAGGAAATATCAAGGGGGCAATTGCGATCGCGTAGCGTAGCCATTTGGGCTAATCGCCTTTGGCGTGGCCTACGGCCAATCGCACAAGATGTTCTCCCTAGTAGTGCCGCTTTCAATGGTGCCCAAACCAAAATTGACCAATGGCACAAGGAATGGGTAACCTTTGAACGTAAGTTTGATCTGATTCTACCAGCGACTAGAACAGGGTCGGTGGGTTGATGTGTTGAACTATGCTCAGAATAGCAATTTGCATTCCATGTGGCTATTGGCGTGCCTATGTTAAATCGAATCATTAATGAAGCTCGCCAGCAACAAGCAAAAATAGAAGCAAAAAGAAAGCAACTCGATGTACAGAATCAAATTGGCTCTAGAGCAAAGCAAGAAATTCAAAACAATTCACAGCCTGCTTCACGACCGGTTTCGATTGCCGCACCATTGCCTAAACAGCCAGTGGTTAACCCTCAGAAAACTACTGCACCACCACCGTCTCAATCTAGCAAAATCAAATATTACGTGATACTCAACGACGGGAGTTCTAGTGGTTTAGCAAATGCCAGGAAAATTGTACCTGGTGCTTTTTTGGGTCGATTCCCACAAGGGTCTCGCATTCAGATGGGAGCATTC
>NZ_JAAHIG010000059.1:0-33303 GCF_010692305.1 Moorena sp. SIO4G3
TAAATCTGGTTCAACAAAGATATGACTGAAAACCCCGTGCAAGTGAAAGATGACCAACTCACCGACCTTCATGAGGTCGAGAAGCTGCGTGTGCTTGTCGGGCAACAGGCTGAAATGATAGCAGCTCTCGAGAAGCAAAATAAAGAGCTGACCAAGGGCATCGGTGAATTGGAGGAAGAGTTACGAGCGAAAAAGAAGCTGAATAAAAAGCCCCAACTGAGTGCGAGTAAGCTTAACGTTGGCAAGCAGCAGAAGCAACAGCATGGAGACGGGAAACGTCCGGGTTCAGCTAAACGGAGTAAGAAAGCTCGCTTCGTGGTGGACACCAAATGGAAAATAGAACCCTCTCAACTGCCAGAAGGGGCAAGATTTAATGGATATCGAGAATATGATGTTCAAGAGCTTTCCATAGAACGCAACAACATCCGCTTCTATTTAGCCGAATATGTGTTGCCTGATGGTGGGGTCATCAGCGCTCAGTTACCACCACAGTACCGGAATACAGGGCATTATGGGCCAGAACTGGTGGGATATATCTTGCACGAGTACTATCACAATCGAGTGACGCAACCGTTGATTCGTGAGCAGCTAGTGGAATGGGGCGTCGAGATATCAATCGGTCAAATCAATTCATACCTCAGCCAAAAAATAGATCAGTTTCACCTTGAACAGGCATCGGTTTTAGCGGCAGGATTAAAATGCTCAAAGTATGTTCACACCGATGATACCGGAGCACGACACAGTGGGAAGAACGGATATTGCACGGTGATTGGTAATCAATGGTTTACTTACTTTGCCAGTACTCCTCGCAAGACTCGACGCAACTTCTTATCAGTCTTACAAGCCAATGCCCCAATTTATGTGCTCAATCAGGATGCCCGCCAATATTTAGAGTCCTATGGCTTAGCGGACAAACATATGAAGGCATTAAGCTTTGGTTCAACGGTGCTAGGGAATAGCCCTCAGCAGTGGAATACCTATTTAGAGTCGATCGGCATTGTCCAGACCAAAGCGGTCCAGTGGGTCACTGAGGCGGCCTTGGTGGGTGGATTAATTGAGAGTGGTATCAACCGAGACTTGCTGATTCTCTCGGATGGAGCCAGACAGTTCAATATTCTCATTCATGGATTGTGTTGGGTTCATGCTGAACGAATCATCCGTAAATTAGAGGGGAGTACCGCTAAGTTTCGAGAGAACATTGAGGAAGTCCTTTCACTCCTATGGGAGTACTATCAACAGTTAAAGGCCTATAAAAAAAACCCGAGTACCAAGCAAAAGGAGCACTTATCTGCTTACTTTGATCAGATCTTTGGTCGGTGTTATCTGCACCACCCCACTCTGAACAATGCATTGAACCAATTTAGGCAAAACAAGGAGCAATTGCTCCGTGTCCTCGACTTCCCTGAGATCCCTCTGCACAATAATGCCGCCGAATCTGACATCCGAGAATTTGTGACCCGTCGAAAAATTAGTGGTGGCACTCGGTCTGAGGCCGGAAGAAAAGCCAGAGATACGATGATTGGTCTGAAAAAGACAATCGCGCAAATTAGGGATTTGTTTTTGGGCATATTTACTGTCCCGCTTGCGAGGGGATGACAATATCCCCCCCTTACCAGATTTGATTAGACAAAAAGCTATAGAGCATGGACTGGTGGGTAACCCTGCCTGATAAATTGCTGATCCAATTTGTTAACCAGCGGTTATTGAGAAATTGCATTTCCGCTTTCCTAAGGGACATTACGAATTTAATTAAACACCACGACCTTGATTATTGTCAAATAATCTTGTTATCGCCTCAAGGGCTTGAGTATTCTTAAGGTTTACTTTATAAATCAGCTCTAAACTACTTGACAAAACGACTGGGTTATGTAAACAACTGTATTTTTTTCAATCCATAGAGAAATGCTAACCTAATATGCATTTAAATTACAAGTTTTGAAGCTATGTTTCAAGCCACTAGCCGTTACTACAATATAGAAACAGCCACCTTCACCAGCTCCGATAATCGAGTAATTTCCTACAAGCGTCGGCGCTTCCTGCCTCAGGGGGAAAGCGCCGACGCTTTTAGAAGTCACGGTTACAGAAGGCGATCGCTTAGATCTGATTTACGCGATCGCATCCTACTAATCGAAGTCATCAACAACTATTCCGATGTTGTCCTATAGGAGTTGACTACTAACAGCCGAGTGGAATTGGGTAGGCATCGTGACTTACCCAGTAATAAATAACTATACCGATACTGTCCTAGAAAAATTGACTACTAATACAAGAGTGGCATTGCGATGCTCGGTACGAGCCGCTACGGGATTGACCTTTGGTCACGCTACGCGATCGCATCTTACTAATCGGACTAAATATAGCAGTCGAAGTCAAGGTTAAGACATATTTCTGTTCCCAGATCCGCTGTTCCCTGTTCCCTTTTCTATAACAACTATTCCGATACTGTCCTAGAAAAATTGACTACTAATACAAGAGTGGAATTGGGTAGCCATCGAACTAATCGAAGTCATCAACAACTATTCCGATACTGTCCTAGAAAAATTGACTACTAATACAAGAGTGGAAACGCTTACGCATCATACTTATTGGAAGCATTAACAACTATACCGATGCTGTCCTAGAAAAATTGACTACTAACACAAGAGTGGAAATGCGATTGACCTTGGCCAAAAGGCCACGCGTTCGCGTTTGGTCACGCTTCGCGATGAAGCGTTCGCGTAGCGTGGCCTACGGCCTCAGCTTCCGCGCTTATGCGATCGCATTATATAGCGCGTTCGCGTTTGGTCACGCTTCGCGAACGAAAGAATTAAGGTGTTGCTGCTGACGGGGTGACAACTCCGTCAGAAATTCATACTTAAATTCAGCAACGCCAGCTGTTAATTAAAAATGAAAAGGCTATATCATAGTCAACACTCCAGGTTACCGCTGCTAATTCTTCAAAGTCTTAATCAAATCCGCTGCCTTTTCGGCAATCATAATCGTCGGCGCATTCGTGTTTCCCGTGGTGATGACTGGCATAATCGAGGCATCTACGACTCGCAATCCATCAATTCCATGTACCCTGAGTTGGTAGTCAACAACTGCCATCGGGTCAGTCCCCATTTTGCACGTGCCGACGGGGTGGTATGTCGGAGCGCAGATTTGTCGGATGTAGGCTTGAATTGCTTCGTCGCTAGATACCTCGGCACTTGGGGCGACTTCCTTACCTCGAAACTGATCAAATCCCTCGAAATGGGCAAGCTGACGGGCAATTTTAATGCCTTCAACTAACACTTTCAGATCGGATTCATCCTGGAGATAGTTCACCCGGATCAGCGGTGCTTCATTGGGAGAGGGCGTACTCAACCTGACACTGCCGCGACTCTGAGGGTGGTTGTTGATGACTTTAATACTAAATCCTGGACCTTTGTAGGCAAAGTCAGGATTGTTAGGTATGAGCAAAGTATAGATAAACTGTAGGTTGGGTGCAACCTCTACATTGCTCTGAGTATGCAGGAACAATCCAGCTTCCCCAATATTGCTAGTTGGTGAAATGGGCAGTTCCTGAGTGGCTTGGTAGCCTACAAAGACAAGGGGGTGATCGTGGAGGTTCTGACCTACACCCGGTAGATCGAGCACCACAGGAATGCCTAACCCCCGTAGGTGTTCTGCTGGACCAATCCCAGAAAGCATCAATAGCTTGGGGGAATCGAACGCTCCAGCACTGAGAATCACTTCTTGGTTGACCTTAACGTGATGCTCTGTCCCATTTTCAACATAGGCGACCCCAACTGCACGCCTTCCCTCAAACAGTATACGAGTAACCAATGCTCCTGTTTTAATGGTTAAATTGGGGCGAGACATAATCGGATCCAAGAACGCCACTGCTGTACTTTGACGTTTGCCATCTTTCACGGTCAGTTGGTAAAGTCCTGCGCCCTCCTGCTGCTTACCATTGAAATCGGGATTGTACCCATAGCCCTTTGAGATGGCGGCTTCGACAAAGCATTTCGACACTGTGCTCGGAGCAAGTGGATCGGTGATGTAAAGTGGTCCTGATACTCCGTGAAACTCCGAAGCTCCCCGCTGCTGATTCTCCGATTTCTTGAAGTAGGGTAAAACATCCTGGTAACTCCAACCCCGATTGCCTAAGGCTTCCCAGCGGTCATAATCCTGGGCATTACCTCGAATGTAAACCATGGCATTGATCGAACTGCTGCCACCCAAGACTTTGCCCCGTGGATGAAAGAGTTTGCGCCTGTTCAAGTATGGTTCTTCTTCGGTGAAGTATGCCCAGTCCACCTCGGAGCCTAGTAGTTTAAGCCATGCCATGGGAACCTGGATTTCTGGTTTGGTATCGGGACTACCTGCTTCGAGTAGCAATACTGTCGTTTCAGGGTTTTCTGTAAGACGGTTAGCGACGACACTACCCGCTGATCCGGCACCAATCAACACATAATCGTATTGAGTCATGACTCCAACATATTCTTTAATCAGGACAATCTCTGTGACCCAAACCTTGTAATGTTTTATATTGCTTTAATAAAGAGCAAATTACCAGGTGATTCTGAATCATCACTACGGAAGAACTGATCGATCAGCTCCATATGTTTTTCTTTAGAAATGTAGTCATCATCGTTTAAATTGAGCCGTTTGAATACCTCCTTAGCAGAATTTTCATCAAGGTTATGGACTCGAAAATACTGTTTGTATTCCTCTAAATCAAGTTGCTCGTTCCCATCAACATCAAATACGCTAAAGGCCAAAGCTGCAATGCCATGTAGTTGCGCCTCATAAGCTTCTGGGTCATTGAGTATATTGTCCATATATACCAGCCATTCATCCAAAGAGATTTTGTTGTCACCATTAGTGTCTGCAAACTTTTGCATAGTATTCCAACGAGACGTTAACTTCGATTGAATGGAATCGTACTGGGGTGAGCCCGGTGCCCAACTGCGAAACTGCGAGTAGCTTTTTAGAAACTGGTCAAAATCGGCTGACTCAATGAAACCGTTATTGTCTGCGTCATACATTGCAAACAATCTTGGTAATCTTTGCTTCTGTAATTCACTTAACATTAATCTATCTAAAAACCAATCACCATGTAATACTATAGGATCAACCCCATTTTGGCAACACTACCGTCTGGAGCTACCTTTAGGGTATCGGTTATACTGAAGTTCCCCTGTACGAATGTGCTTGCATCAGTCCAAAAGTTCTGTAAATCTTGGCTTTGGGTGGTAGAGAACAATAGTATGACTGGGTACAGAGTCCTAGATCTTGCGTGTTTTTAAAAACAACGTGCCTTATGGCGTGGGCTTTCTTGCGAAATTATGGTATAATCAACCCGGTTAAAATGTGATTTGTAACCGGGTTGACTGAAAAGACTCAATAAGCATAGCCAAAATACCTGAGTGTGAACTTCAGCCAATACCTATTCGGCTTCTTCGCCTTGTCCTGTTTTTGAGAATAAATCGGTGGCTCAAAGGGAATTGCTTGAAAATGAACAAAACCGCAGAATTAGATTACTTGATTGTTGGTGCAGGTCCAGCAGGATTGCAACTGGGATACTTTCTGAAAAAAAATGGCATAAACTACCTCATCTTGGAGGCAGGACAAAAAGCCGGGAATTTTTATGAAAAATTTCCTCGACATCGCAAGTTAATCTCAATTAACAAGGTCTATACTGGCTACAAGGAACGAGAGGCGCAGCTTAGATATGACTGGCATTCCTTGCTGTGTGATGATGATCAGATGTCTTTCACTAATTACAGTCGCCGTTATTTCCCCGATGCGGGAGATTATGTTAAGTATCTACAAGATTATGCCGAGCGCTTTGAGCTTAATATTAAATATGAAGCGAAGGTTGCGAAAATTAGTAAAACAGATCGGTTCACAGTGGTAGATGAAGAAGGAAACAGTTATGTCTGTGGTTGTTTGGTGATGGCAACGGGGGTTTCCCAACCCTATATTCCCGAGATTACAGGAATCGAACTCACCGAAAACTATTATGATTTCGACATTAATCCTGACAACTTTATTGATCAACGGGTGTTGATTTTAGGTAAATCAAATTCTGCCTTAGAAACTGCTAATTCTTTGGTAGAAACTGCTCGGGCCATTCACTTATGCAGTCCTGAATCTATCAAAATGGCGTGGAATACCCACTATGTTGGCCATATACGGGGGGTCAACAATGAGTTTATTGACACTTACCAGTTGAAAGGTCAAAACGCCATCTTAGATGCCAAGGTTCATAAGATAGAATGGAAAGACGGAGAGTATTGTGTTCACATTGAATTTTCTCATGCCCAAGGCCAGAAAGCCATTTTAGCCTATGATCAAGTTCTGGTTTGTACGGGGTTCCGGTTCGACGCTTCTATATTTGATCAGACATGCAAGCCAGAACTAACTATTAATAATCGGTTTCCAGCTCTGACCAGCGAATGGGAATCCATTAATGTGAAGGATTTATATTTTGCAGGCACGATTATGCAGTGTCGGGATTTTAAGAAAACCATGTCCGGTTTCGTCCATGGATTTCGCCACAATATCCAAGCTCTAAGTCAGATTCTCGCTCAGAAATATCATGCAGTGCCTTTGCCCTATGATTCGATTCCAGTGAATCCAAAAAGCATTGTCAAAGCAGTGATTGAAAGGGTGAGTTTAAGTGCTGCCCTCTTTCTTCAACCGGGTTTTCTCTGCGATTTACTGGTTATTCTTAAATCTGGTGCCACAGGGTATTACTACGAAGATCTGCCAGTAGACTATGTCCATGACACTGATTTGGGTCAGCACAATCACTACTACATAATTACTATGGAGTACGGACATTTTGAAGGTGATTCGCTGAAGGTAGACCGGGAACCTGATCCAGACAAGGCTTATAACGATGCTTATCTCCATCCAGTGATTCGACGCTTTAATGGCTCAACCCTGGTACAGGAATATCATCTACCTGAACATTTGGATAACGATTGGCGACCGGATGGGTATCCGGGGGATCGGCCTCTGATTCAATCTTTGGAATACATCGGTGAATCCGATCCGACTCAGGCTCAGAAGCTCTATGCCCAGAGATTACAGGCGTTCTTTGAGCAGGAAATCGACAAAGCAACAGGAACAGGGAATTCCCTCGAACTGGTTGTTACCTAAAATTGTTAGACTCTTAGAGATTTTGATAATTTGTTCTGCGTTTTCACTGAGAGTTCAAGACAAAATGAAAGAAGTGTTAGGGTATATTCGCAACCGCACAAATCAAGCAAAACAGAACCCGTTTATTCTGTGGCTAGATGACGATTCAATTAGTGCTCGCGATCGCCTCAGTTTGTGGCTACCTCACATATCCGCGTTTGTGATGGGTTTTATGGACTTAAACAAACTGATTTTTCCCTATCCCTCCTCCGAGGCAGCCACAGACGAACTAAAAAGGTTAATTAACGATCATTGCCTACAGGATGGTACGCACTGGGAGTGGTATCTACGAGACCTGCAAAAACTAGAGTTGAACCGAACCATGAAATTCTCAGAGGGGCTTGAGTTCATTTATGGTGATCACAGAAAGCTAGACCGTGCCTTCATCTATGGCATAGTAGCATTAGCCCACGAAGCACAAGATCCCCTATTGCGCTACAGTTTAATCGCACCTCTGGAATTCTTTGCTCACCTCCTCTTTGGCAAGACGGCTCCCATTGCCAGGAAATTCGCCGAAGAGACCGGAATTCAATTGGAGTATGTGGGCGACATTCATTCTGGTGTGGAACCGGGTGGTCTTGTTAATCAACAGCATCAGATTATTGACGAGGATTTGTTTACAGAAGCAGTCCTCGACGAGCAGATGCGTAAAAGAGGACTAGAGATGGCTGAGTATATGTGCGATCAGATCGAGCTGCGTTGGAAAGGCAATTTGGAATTTGCGAAAAAAAGAGAATGGGCTACGCCCATTGCGGTTGTTTAAACGCTGTTCTATAAAATTTGACTACTAATAGAATAGCTAGTGTAGCAAATCTAATACCATATTTTTGTCAAAAAAGATAGAACCAAGTGCTAGTTTTTTTTCCGAGTTTCAACGATACCGTAGCTATTGGCGTTATCGTTGAGTAGGTGATACCACCTGATGTCATCATTGAGCTAATTTCTGACAGTACAGCCAACACCGATAAAACTACTAAAAAAGTAGTCTATCAAGACCAAGTCAGAGTACCAGAATATTTTTGGTTCGACCCCTTTAATCCAGAAGATTTTGCCGGATTTAGGTTGCACAATGGCGTGTATCAGCCTTTAACTGAAGATGAACAAGGACGACTAATTAGCGAAAGATTAGGATTAGCCTTAGTCCGTTGGCAAGGGGTGTATAAAAATAATGTCGATACTACTTGGTTACGTTGGGCTACCTTAGAGGGAATTGTGCTACCTACTGCTGAAGAGATAGCAGTGCAAGCTGAAGAAGAAGCAGCTCAAGCTAAACAAGAAGCCACTCAAGCTCAACAACAAGCCACCCAAGCTCAACAACGAGCTGAGCAACTGGCTGCTCGCTTACGAGCTATGGGAGTGGATCCTGATCAAGTATGAACTAATCTCGCCACGGATTGGTGTAAGCATTTAGCGTTCAGTGGTCAGCCTTCAGCCTATAGCTGATAGCTGATATAGCAATCCGTGTAGGAATTGTGATAATTTTTGTTCCCTGTTCCTTACTCCCTACTCCCTGTTCCTTACTCCCTACTCCCTGTTCCCAGATCCGCTGTTCCCTGTTCTCTAGCTGATAGCTGATAGTTTATCCCTTACAATAAACCGGGTTTGATGCGTAAGTAATAAGACATAATTTTTACTTTTATGTCTTATTAGATTATTTACTTTCATGGATAGTTAAGTTCAGCTAGCTAGGATGATAATTAATCCATAAAATCCTCATGGATTGAGCCTCAAACTATATATTACTTGGAGAATAAACGGCATGAGTAATATCAAGATTAATGACCTCAAACCCAGTGGTGCTGAATTATTTGATGACCCGGAAAGTTTTCTAGATGAATTGACTAATGATGACCTACAACAAATCATCGGTGGATTGAGGTTAGCCCTGCCCCCAGATGCAGGTTTTCTTCAGAGACTTAGATATAAAATTCAGGGAATACTATTGTCCCCTAAAACCCCAGTTATCTAAAAGGGAACAGGGAGTCGGGAGTCGGGATTCGGGAATATGGCATCAAAAATTCTCACCATTGATTTAGGTACCCTATAGCAAACAATTCAAACTTCCAGTTGCAGCAAAGTAGTCTAGAAATTATTAAGATTTGTGAATGCGATTGACCTTGGCCAAAAGGCCTCAGCTTCCGCGCTTGTGCGATTGACCGTAGGTCACGCGGGGCGCGTTCGCATTTTCAAGCGATCGCTTCAATAGTTTTCCAGAAAACTCCCAAAATCAAAGATTTTCCCTAGAGAGCCCTGGAGCAGTAACAAAACCGAACCAAACCCTTACCAAGGTTGGGTTTCACTATTTTTAACCCAAATCAACCCAACCTGGTAAGCCAGATAAACTCACTTAGGGAGCAGGCTAAGGGTGAATGAGTTGTCAGAGCTATCTATGTAGCAATGGAGATAGGCTATCCTTTCCAAATCGATGGGCGGAGGCGGACAGCAGAGGCTACCTCTGAGGAACACATCCCTCAGCTGATGGAACAATTACTGTTTACCGATACTTTTTAGCTACCAAAGTCTACCAAGATAGACCATTACCCGCCAATGCAAGCTGTTCACGAAGTGTCGGCTTTGCCGAATCTCTCAGCCAGGGGGTATCTCCCAAAGCCCGTAGGAATATCCCACGAGCGCCATTGATGTCACGTTCGCGAAGCGTGACCAAAGGTCAATCCATTTGTTGGTTATCGATTTTTGATTTGATAATCTTGCTCCCGCCGATATTGACTAGTTCACCAGTCCAGCTAACAGTCTTGCTAGTATAGGCTTGCGCTTTCATCAACAACTATTTTTCGGTTTTCGGCTGCTTTATGCTTTAAGAACTCTTTAAACCGATAGTGGGCAAAAGAAAGCATATTGCGAACCGTTTTAGATCTAAGTTATCGATTTTGCTTTTTAGACATCTCAGACGTCTCAAAGGTAGGAAGCAGTATGACGTCAAAGTTATCAACTAGGAATCTTGCCGCTTTGTGATGCAGTTCATTTACCAGATTTTGAATTATAATAATCATCCTCCTGGCGGCTTTTCTCCTTCGACGCTTTTGCTTACCCTTAGCTTTGCTAATTTTTGAAATTAAATTGTCTAAGTGATGACATAATCGTTGGATCCGAGAAAAGTCACCATGGCCAATCTTCCCAATAGAAGTCTCACTGAAAAATGTCAAAAATGTTCTAACACCAGGATCTAAGGCAACTACTCTACCTTGGTTTTCGGTTTCTCCTTGAGTTGTCTTATAGGGAACTACTAAATAATAGTCCCCGTTGGTGCTAGTCAATCAACAATCGCAGATGTGATTCGGCGTAGCCGACGCTGCGCGAACGGGAAGTGTTTCAGTAAAGGTTATTTCACCTAATATCGTGTAATAAATTCCTTTAATAGAAACCGCCGACTTTGGAATATAACAAGTTTGTACCAAATTTTTCCGATATCTGAACTTTACCCGATTAATCTGCGCTGTCTTTGTGTATTTTTTCTTGGCCTCCGGAGACGAAACCTGATTGTTAGTGGAGCCTTAATCAATAAGTTTTAACCCTTATCTGCATTTGAAGTTACCGTAAGAATAAGGCAGCCTTAATCAATAAGTTTTAACCCTTTTTCCCATAGCCGACCAACCATAAAGGCTGCCTTATTCTAAGGTTTCGTCTTTGAGCCTGCCAACTATAAAGGCGACCCTATCCTTGCGGTAACTTCTGACCCTGACAGCGGTACAAGCATCCTTTATCGCTATAGATTTGATTTGATAAGGCACTGTCTTACACCATTCAGGAAGGTCATTTATAATACCAGTTTTCATGGCTTTCCAATTTGCTTTAACTTCGCCATTTTCGAGTATTTTGACGGTCTTATTGAAAACGTAACGGGATACCCCAAACCAGTGGCGGACAATTGCTCGCTGTTCAGGGTTTAGGAACACTCGAATCTTCTTTGATTTTTTGGCCGTATTTTCTGAGTCCGTGAACCCGGCAAGAGAAGAGGTGAATGATGGAGAGAAGATCTGCGGTAAGTTCTGATTCTGGAGAACTTTCAGGGTTGTCGAGAACCAGGATTTTTCCACCGTTGAGACTGACTAAGTGCTCAAAAAGTTCAAACCCAAAGCGGGTGAGTCTGTCTCGATAGGCAACAACAATTGTGAGTTGATCGCCACGCATAAGTCGTTCCAGTATGGCTCGAAGACCTTTTCTTTTGTAGTTGAGTCCTGAACCGATGTCTTTGACGATTTCCGCTTCCGGGAAGAGGGAGTGCATGTAGGCGATCTGTCTGGCGAGGTCGTCAAATTGTTTACCACTACTGACTCGGCAGTAACAGATTGTAGCTTGTCCACTCCCTTTGTTTTTTCCGAGACTGAGGAGGCTGTTTGTGTCAAAGAGGCGATATCCGCTTGGAGTCCGCTCACATTTGAGCGTGCCATTGTCTGCATACTTCCTCAAAGTGTTTCTAGAGAGTCCTGTAAGTTCGACCGCCTTACGGATTGGTACTAATGCCATAATTAAAGTCTAACATATAATTCTAGACTTTATTATACTTTGTTATACTTATTGCTGCTGTTCCCTAGCCTCCCCAGGAGAACGGGTCAACCGCCCGACCTTGGGCTGCAGTCTGATGCAGCTGGTCTTTTCTCCGAATAGTGAGGAACTGAGTACTGCGGTTCAGTTTCTGGTTCAAGGGTCGTTGCAGCAGTGGTTAGGGGAGTTAATTCAAGTTGAGAGGGTGGAAGTAAAGAGTGAAGATACTAAGTTGCGAGTCACAGTCCAGTATGTGATTCGGCGTAATCAACAGCGTCAGGTAACTGAGCTTGAGCGAGGGTTGTGATGATGACAGACTTGGTAACAGCTGAACACATGTTCCGATACCAACGCCGGATCACTCTTAGTCGTCAAACTAAACAGATCGGGCTGGATTACATTCAGGTGGAATCACAACAGACACCGAATGAACCGAATAAGTGGGCCCATTAGCTTCATTTTGTACCAGCTTCCGCACAAGCAACCCAGGACGTGCTCTCAAACCTGACCTCTAGAAATATTCGCATCACTAGAGGTACGGCGGTTTCAACTACTGATGTTAGGCTCCTGGAAATCCAACCACCTAGTGGGAATGTGCTGACGCTGTTGCTGGAATACAAAGCTCCTACTAAGTCCCAGGTTAGTGATTTATCTACCTATACCCTACAACTGCTTAATATTAGCAATGTAGATCCGTTTTTTGAGCGGCTTAATTTTTCCTTCAAACGCCCAGACCAAGTTACTTTTGACCCGCAACCAGTACCTTCAAGTGATATAGAAACCCTGTCGGTACCGGAGATAGATTACTTAGCGAAAGATTATAGCAGCTTTCGGCAATTAATGCTCAACCGCTTGTCGGAAGTGATACCTCAATGGCTAGAGCGCAATCCTGCGGATTTAGGGATTGCGCTGGTGGAAGTAGTGACTACTCCCACATCAAATCAAAGATTATGATGTGGGCTTCTCAAATTCACAAATGAGACTTGCTGTTCCTCAATATCCTGTATTGATTTACCCCAGCCATTGAGCGGCAGTCCAACCGCCAATAATCCACGATTCAAAATGTTGATCCCGCTATTCCAGTCACGTTCGCGCAGCGTCGGCTTCGCCGAATCGACTTTGACGTTACAACTAGAACAGCAATGAACGCGTACACTTAAACTTTTTTTGACCCTAGAGCCACAATTAAAACATTCAATACTTGTGCCACGTGGATTAACTTCCTGGACTAACAAGCCGCGTTTTACCGCCACTACTTGCAATATTTCCAAGAATGCTCCCCAGGCTGCATCATGTATCGATTTTGCCAACTTAGTCTTGGCGAGTCCTTTGATATTTAGGTTTTCGTGAGCAATCAAGTCATATTTACTACACAGCCAATGAGCAACCTGATAATGAAATTCTTTTCTGCATCGGGTCAGATGAAGATGTAACAAAGCTACTTTATGTTTGGCTTTTTTCCAGTTATTTGACCCTTTCACGCGACGAGACATTACTCCCTGAGCCTGAGCAAGCTTTTCCTGAGCCTTCCTGTAAAACTGCGGAATAGGTACCGCCTCGCCATCGGAAGTGGTCAAAAATTTTTCCAAGCCAACGTCAATACCGACGGCAGACTTGACTGAATCTATGGGTAGTAGTTCAGGCACAGTATCGTCTTTCATTGAAAGACAGCAGTACCAACCATCGGCCTTTTTGACAATAGTGCATTGCTTAAGGATAAAGCCTACGCCCTTCGGGCAAGCTTCGCACTTCAGGTAATGGTCGATGCATTATGACAGGGATTGATCCAATTCGGCTTAGTTTTAGAACACCATCAACTAAATGTGCGCCCGCCTTAGAACTATTCACTCTTGGATATACAAACGATTGACCTTTGGTCACGCTGCGCGATCGAAGCTCTCCAGGTTTTTTAAAACGAGGTCTACCTCCACGCTTGCCGCTAGCATCAGGTTTTCGCCATCTGTCCCACGCTTTGTTAAGACGTTGTAAATTTACCTGTTGGGTTTCTGCATAAATTTTTTTGTATTCGGGAAACAGTTTTTTGGTTTCTTTGAGAGCTGCTTGCTGAGTGTAATAGTTTACTGGCTCTGGGATTTCTCCAATTGGCTCACTCGCTAAACTGCACCTATCAATCCCAGAACGAGTCCGATTTAGCCAGTCAAGTCGTTGACCTAAAGCATAGTTCCAGTGACGGCGCAGTAGTTCGAGCCACCTTTCCATGGTGACAATTTGTTCGAGGCTTGGCTTGATTCGGTAGCAGTAGGTGAGTATCATAGATTTATTATAGCATTTACTGTAAAACTATGAAAGGTAATTACACAAGGGCAAATAGGTCTGTCTATCGTCTTACTGTGCATATTGTACTAGTAACCAAGTATAGACGACTTGTCATATAGCGAGCAAATTTTGATTCGGCAGAGCCGACGCTGCGCGAACAGGTTAAAGCAGATTTGCTCTGATACTTGTGTCAAATGGGATTGCAATAAGCGTGGAATTTAACGCAGAGAAAGATCATATTCACTTACTTGTTGACCTTAATCCTAAGGTGGCTCCAGTTAAACTAATAGCTAATATCAAAACTGTGACCAGTAGATTAATTCGTTACTGATTTTCTGAATACTTGAAGCGGTTTTACGGAGACAAAAAAGTTTTCACCGACAGGATCTTATTTTGTGGCTTCCTGTGGTGGCGTGACGATCGAGCAATTAAAGAGTTATGTCCAAAATCAGGATACCCCGTCAGGTAATTCCCCTCCCGCGCTTCATGCGCGGGTATAACGGGAGACCCCTTACCTGTTTAGTTGGCCTACTCTGCTGAGTACCTCAGTTACTATCAGGATGCTGTAGCTACTGAAGCCTACCTTGGTACAGCTCGCCGCCGCACGTCTGTACGCCGCCACGGCAGGCTGGTAGATTACGTGTTGCACGAGGGCTGCAATGCTAGAGTCTGGGTGCAGGTAGCAGTAAATACTGATCAGGTGCTGCTAGCAAAAGGAACTCTTTTACTAACCCATGTTTCTGGTCAAGGGTCGGTAATCGATCCTGATTCCTCTGCTAAGAGTGAGGTCTGGGCTCAAGGGGCAAAAACCTTTCAAACCTTACATTCCCAGGAACTATTTGCTGCCCACAATGAGATTAAATTTTATACCTGGGGAGCAAGGGAATGGTTTTTGTCGAAGCAAGAGACCAAAGCAACATTAATTGGACATCTGACCTTGAAACCAGGGGATGTGTTGATCTTTGAAGAGGTAAGAGACCCAAACACTGGCTTAAGGGCTGGGGCTAACCCCCAACACCGTCATCCAGTAAGCTTAACTAAGGTAACTCCTGAAAATGGCAGAAGTCAGTTTTATTTACTAGGGGGTTTTTAATTAGAGGATGCATCTTTTTGTGGTAACTCAATAACTCAAAGGATTGTGGGGAGGGTGAGAGGGAAAACCCATCTAATTTCCCTCAGTCCTATATAGCAATCCTATATTATTCGTGAAATTATAGTGCCCGAAGCGTTCGCGTAGCGTCGGCTTGGCCGACGCTATAACCCTTGCCCACCAAGGATTTTAGATTTTGCATATTTTAGCAATTCTCAAGAATTGCTATATATAGTGTTTGATAACTGTTAAAAAACACTATATGTGTAAAATACCTTGTCAACAAGCACAATAAGCCAGGGTTTATTGAGAACTATCCCTGGTTTATTCATAATAGGCATTTGCCCTGTGATAAAATCGCAAATGTCTTTTTGTATTTGATTACAACTAACTGATTGATAGGAAGTTGAATGGCAAAGCCAAGCAACTGATCCACTATTTTCAAGGGTTGGGGGTAGGTAGGTAAACAACTGTAAGTAATTGAAAAAGTACTCTCAAATTTTTATTGCATAGAGTCCGAATGCAGAAGCAATTTAGAGAAAACGATCAGTGTTTTTCCCCTCTCTCACAGGGACAGCAAGCCTTATGGTTCATATACCAGAAGAATCCAGAAAGTGTAGCTTACAACATATTTATAACCACTCGTCTGGCGGTCGAGTTAGACCTAGAGGCTTGGCGGAGGGCATGGCAGAAGCTGGTTGGACGACATTCGATTCTGCGAACTACCTATAGGAATCGGGACGGCAAACCCGTTGCAGTAGTTAGTCAAGACTCCAAGGTTGAGATTGAAGTAACAGACGCTTCTGGATGGGACGAGGACGAGTTAAAGCGCAAAATTCTGGTAGCGGTAGAGCGTCCCTTCAATTTAGAAACGGGCCCGGTCTTGCGGCTGAGGCTGTTTGCCCGCTCAACCCAAGAGTTTGTCCAATTAATCGCCCTGCACCACATTGTAGGCGATGGGTGGTCTTTTGACTTGCTTCTCAAAGAATTCCAAATTTTATATGCGGCAGAGGTCGAGAAGTTCCCAGAAGCAAAAATTGCTAACTTGCTGCCAGATTCCCCTTGGCAATATGCCGACTATGTGTCCTGGGCTACCCAGATGCTAGAGTCCGCCCGAGGAGAAGAACTCTTTCGCTATTGGCACCAAACACTCGCCGACTCCTTACCGACTTTGAATTTGCCAACAGACAGAAGGCGACCCAAGGTTTTGAGCGGTCGGAATGAATTCCATATTGTCCAACTTGATGGAGGACTGATCAAGAAACTGCGACAACTGGCTGCCGAGCAAGGAGTCAGTCTTTATCGGACTATGCTGGCTGCCTTCTTTGTCCTGTTACATCGCTTATCAGGCCAAGACGACATCCTGGTAGGAAGCCCAATGGCAGCAAGGTGGAGCGTTGAGGAGTTTAAAAGCATTGTCGGTTACTTTGCCAACGAGGTGGTATTGCGGGCAAATCTAGCAGACAATCCTACCTTCGCAGAATTTATCGCCCGCATCCATCGGACGGTAACAGAGGCACAAGCTCATCAAGATTATCCCTTCGATTTATTAGTACAACGGCTCAAGCCTCCCCGAGATGCCAGCCGAAATCCCCTAATTCAAGTTGATTTCACTTGGCGCAAGCATCGCTGGTACAATCCGCAGACACCCGAGAGCCTGGTAGGGGAAGAAGTACTGTCTATGGAGCCATACTTAGCCGTACACGAACAGGGTTCGGAATTTGATTTGAGTTTGGGAATTGAGGAAATTGGCAAATCTCTCCATGTCATCTGGGAATATAGTGCCGACCTGTTTGATGCCAAAACTATTCACCGCTGGGCAAGACAGTTTATTTGTTTGCTAGAGTCGATTGTTGCTAATCCAGAGCAGCAAATTGCGTTTTTACCCCTGCTGACGGCAGAGGAAACACATCAATTGTTAGTGCAATGGAACAATAATTTCACAGACCATCCGCAAGATAAGTGCATTCATCAGTTATTTGAAGAGCAGGTAGAACGAACGCCTGATTCGGTGGCTGTAGTTTTTCAGCAGGAACAAATTACCTATCGAGAATTGAACGATCGCGCGAATCAATTAGCTCGCTATTTAGAATCGATCGGAGTCGGTCTGGAGGAAATGGTAGGGATTTGCGTAGAGCGCTCTATCGAAATGATGGTAGGATTGCTGGGCATTCTCAAAGCGGGCGGGGCTTACTTGCCCTTAGACCCAAGCTATCCGCGCGATCGCCTGGCTTATTTGCTACAAGACTCCCAACTGTTTTTGCTGTTGGCTTCAGAAAAATCCGTGGCTCAACTGCCAGAAAGCCAGGGGCGGGTCGTTTTGTTGGACAAAGATTGGTCGGTCATTTCTCAGTATAGTCAGGAAAATTTCGGGCTTCGTGCCAAACCGACTTCTTTGGCTTACGTCATCTACACTTCAGGCTCGACGGGAAAGCCAAAAGGGGTGCAAGTCGAGCATCAAAGTCTGGTGAATGCTTATCGAGCTTGGGAGCAAGCCTATCAACTAAGTCCAGAAAACAGCCATCTGCAAATGGCGAGTTTCTCCTTTGATGTTTTTACAGGAGATTGGGTGCGAGCCCTTTGTTCAGGAGCCAAATTAGTTCTCTGTCCGAGGGAATTTTTGTTGGAACCGGAAAAGCTGTATCGGTTGATGCTCCAAGAGCAAGTCGATTGCGCCGAATTTGTGCCAGCAGTGATCAGGTATTTAATTGAGTATTTGGAGAATACCAAGCAAAACCTGGATTTCATGGGATTACTGGTGATCGGTTCTGATAGTTGGTCTGTCAAAGAATACCAACAATTTCGGCAGTTCTGCGGTGCCCAAACTCGGTTGGTAAATTCTTATGGAGCGAGCGAAGCAACTATTGACAGTTGCTATTTTGAAAGTACCGAGATTAATCTAGCCCTAGAGTCTCCAGTTCCCATCGGCAAACCCTTTGGCAACATACTTCTCTATATTCTCGACGATGCTCTGCAACCGGTTCCCATCGGCGTACCGGGGGAACTGCATATCGGCGGTGTGGGTCTAGCCCGAGGCTATTGCAACCGTCCGGAATTAACCGCGCAAAAGTTTATTGCCAATCCTTTCAGCCAAGAGGAAGGAGCACGTCTGTACAAAACGGGGGATAAGGCACGCTATCTCCCGGACGGTAACATCGAACTTCTCGGTCGCATCGACAACCAGGTAAAAATTCGTGGCTTCCGCATCGAACCAGGAGAAATCGAAGCGGTACTGGGGACCCGCCCGGAAGTTGGGCAAACTGCCGTCATCGTCCGGGAAGACCAATCCGGTCATAAGCGTCTCGTGGCTTATGTGGTTCCGACAATAGTTTTCGATGGGCCTCGCTCTCTATCTCCTTGGAAGAATTGGAGCGATTTTGCCAATAACCCTTTGTATCGGAAGCAGGTGCGAGAACTGACAGCGAAACTGCGGGATTTTCTCAAGCAAAAGCTGCCGGACTATATGGTGCCTTCGGCTTTTGTGATGCTAGATTCGCTGCCCCTGACTCCCAATGGCAAAATTGACCGCCGGGCGCTTCCCGCACCGGAGGGAACTAGCGGTAGCAATGCTAATTTTATTGCACCTCGGGATACCCTTGAATTACAACTGGCACAAATCTGGTCGGAGGTTTTAGAGGTTTCTCCCATAGGAGTCCGAGATAATTTCTTTGATATCGGTGGTCATTCGTTGTTAGCGATCGCCTTAATCGCTCGGGTTCAACGGCAGTTGGACAAAAATCTGTCTTTGGCCGCGCTGTTACAAAGTCCGACTATCGAGCAGCTGGCTACTTCTATTCGCTCTGACCCAGATTCTCGGTCAATGTCTACCCTGGTGGCAATGCAGCCCGATGGAAATTTACCACCTGTGTTCTTAGTCCCTCCCAGCAGCGGCACCGTCTTATTTTATCTGGATTTAGTCCGCAATCTGGGGACCGAGCAACCGATTTACGGCTTGCAAGCCCCCGGTCTCAATGGGGAACGGGAACCTTTTAGCACTCTCAAGGACCTCGCTATTCACCACATCAAAGGGATTAAAACTATTCAACCTCGGGGTCCCTACTATTTAGTTGGTTTTTGCGTGGGCGGTCACTTAGCATTAGAAATGGCACAACAGTTACACCAACAAGGGGATACCTTAGCATTGCTAGCACTGATACAATCCTCGGCTCCAGAACACCACAGGCTTCTAGTTGACAGCACGCCTGGAAGAAACTTGGGTCTGGATATTTACTATCCAAGAGAATTTGCTCAGGAAATGAGCGCTCCTCGGGGGAAGGAAGTGCCGGTATCTGTCGCTCAACTCCAACAACTGATGCCAGAGCAGCGATTGGGATATGTCCTGGAACGAGCTAAAATGTTTGATTTGCTGCCGGAAGAGGTAAAAGTGGAGGATGTTGAAAGCTTGTTCGAGGTTTTTAAAACTACGGCTTTTGCGTCTTATAATTATGAAGCGCAACCTTATCCAGGGAATATTGCCCTGTTCAATTCCAGCGAGCAGCCCATAAACATAGCTGGTGATCCCACTCTAGGTTGGCGCAATTTCATTGGTGGGGAAATAGAAGTACACGAAATTCCGGGGGACCATTTCTCGGTTATCCGGGAACCCCAAGTGCTGGTTTTAGCTGAACGGCTGAAGCTTTGTCGTGATCGCGCTCTGGCAGCGATCAAATAATATCATGTCCGGATAATTAGGGCTCTACCGTACCTGTTCCCAGTTCTATTATATAGGATAGGATGTCCGGATAATGACCCTTAATAAAAATCCCCCCATCTCCCCATCTCCCCATCTCCCCGCGCCCCCGCCCCACACTCCCTGTTCTATACATATGACATCTCACTACAATTCCCCTGGCCTAACCACATTAGCGTATCGAGTTAGCACCCATGGCACCAGCTTCCAACGGATGCTAGCCGGTCTGCGTACTCAAACGGCTTCCCCAAATGACTCAGACCAAGGCACCGACCTCTGGCTACTCTGAATACCAGCCACCGAGATGACCCTGCGATCGCATTTCTGGATAGCTTAGCTACTGTTGTTGATGTGCTTAGCTTCTACCAAGAACGGATTGCTAATGAAGGGTATCTCAACACAGCCACTGAACGGCTCTCGGTTCTGGAATTAACTCGCACTATCGGCTACGAGCTCAATCCTGGTGTTGCAGCTAGTACTTTCCTAGCTTTCACCGTTGACGATACCCCTGGTACGACTAGCGTTGCTACAGTTCCCAAAGGAACCAAAGTTCAAAGTGTTCCAGGACAAGGGGAACTACCTCAGACTTTTGAAACTATTGAGCAGATTGAAGCGAGAGCACAATGGAATGCCCTGACTCCTTATCGACCTTGGGTCAAACAAACCCAGTCAATTAGTAGTAACACTACCGAACTATTCCTAGAAGGCATCAATACCCAACTCCAACCTGGTAACTTACTGATACTAATCGACCCGTCTGCAGCAGCATCCAATCAAGGTCATTTTCTGACCTTACAAACCGTTGAACCCAATAGTGACGTACTCCCGACGTTGCCCTGACGGGACAACGCGGGCTTCTTGCCAACACCAGGTACCCCTTCGGTTACTCGGCAAGCTTTACTCCTGACGGGACGCCCCACCGCCAAATTCAATATGTTTTTAGCCGCATTCACATCGCGATCTTTCGTGTATCCACAATGAGGACAAGAATGGATGCGGTCTTTTAATTTTTTAGGTACTTTCGTGCCACAATTAGAACAGTTCTGACTGGTATTTCGAGGATTTACTGCAACTGTAAGCAAACCAGCATTTTCGGCTTTGTTTGATAGTATTGACAGAAATTGTCCCCATCCAGCGTCCAATACAGATTTAGCCATTTTAGTTCTGGCCAAACCTTTAATATTTAACTTCTCGTGAGCGATTAGATCATATTCGTCTAGCAAACTTTTGGCTGTTTTAAAATGAAAATCTTTTCGAGTGTCAGCCACTTTTTTATGAGCTTTTCCTAGCTTAATAACAGCTTTCTTACTGTTGTTACTACCTTTCTTAGAACGGCTAACAGCTTTTTGAATTTTCTTTAACCGTTTTTGAGCTTTTCGATAGTATTGGGGTATTGGTACCTCTGAACCATCAGACTTTGTCAGAAAAGACTTAAGACCCATATCTATTCCGACGGGATTTTCGATGCTGTCTACTGAGATAATATCCGGAACCGTACCATCTTGGATTGACAGCGTGACGTAATAGCCGTCAGCTTTTCGGGTTATAGTAGCTGTTTTTATTTTGAATCCTTCTGGAATAGGTCTGTGATAAATCATTTTGACTTTCCCAAATTTTGGAAGAGTCAAAATGTTGCCATTTATTGGATTATTTGAAAGTGACGGAAAAGTAAATGACTTGTATCTATTTTTACTTTTGAATCGAGGTCTTCCGCTCTTTTTACCATTGCTATCTCCCTTAAGAAACCGCTTGAAAGCCAAATCTACTTTTTTAACGCAATCCTGTAATACGTGAGCATGAATATCACTATACCAAGGTCTGTCTTTCTTTAACTGAGGTAGAGTTCTTTTTTGGGAAAAGTAGTCAGGATTGTTTCTTAGATCTGGTAAATGACAAACAAGGGGACAAGAATTAATAGAACAGCGATTTTGCTCAAACCAATTAAACCTATCTGCCAACAAATAGTTGTACTGATGACGCAACATATCCAGCCATTTCTCTATTTTTGTAATTTGCGACTTTGTCAGTCTTAACCGGTATTGATATGCAGATATCATTTTTGTCCTCTTGCTTATCGACCTATTATTAGTCTAACATATGGGTAGCCATATGACAACCCATAACAGTAAAAACATCAAAGATAAAAAGTTGATAGTCAGAGTAACTGACTTTGAAAAACGACAATTAAAACAGGAAGCCGACAAGAGAGGGATGACCCCATCTGAATTGATTAGGAGTTTTATAGCTCGTCTCCCTGTCCCCCAGGATTATTAGTTGGTGATTCCATTTCATTCCATCACCGGGCTATCCTTCCCGACGCTGACCCTATCGGGTACAGCGCGGGGCTGCCGCCATAAAGCTCAAGACGGTTACACCAAAGTTACTTGGTCCCCAGCACCGGACCAACCCAGCATCCAATCCCTCCAAGTCTTTGCCTTTCGACAGCAAATTAACCTATTTGGTAGCAATGCTCCCGATTGGAAAGAGTTACCAGATGATACCAAGCGTAAGTATAGTGCGATCGCAGGTGGTGTTTTTTACTCTACCGATCGCGGAAACAATTGGAATTCCGTGTCTACAGGTCTATTGAAAAATGCTGATATCCGAGCTTTGGCTACCTGGCAAGATGTGGTTTTTGCTGGCACTCATAAGGGTATTTTTTACTCTACCGATGGTGGTCAGGAATGGATTCCCATTAACCAAGGATTGACCAATACTGATATTCATGCCCTGACGATTAACTCTCAAGGCCATCTGTTTGCTGGAGCCACTGGTGGTAATGTGTTTCGCTCCACTGATGGCGGGGAAAGCTGGGTAACCATTGGGACTGCTTCTCTGACTATTGTTGAACATCGCATTCCCGCCACAGCAGAGGGTTCAGAAAGTTGGACTCCTGTGAATACCAGCTTGCCCAATACTGTTGTGCGATCGCTATTTACTTACTCTTGCTATTACTGATAAGCCTATTGTAAGCGGTCAGCGGTCAGCGGTCAGTTGTCAGCCGTAGCACAGGCTTCGACGCTGTGAGGTAACCCATAAGCTGATAGCTGAACGCGCACGCGTGCGCGTAGCGCATTAGCTAATAACTGATAGCTGATAGCTGATAACTGATAGCTGAACGCGCACGGGTGCGCGTAGCGCATTAGCTGATATTGGGAGTGCTTTTGTAAATTGGATTCAACCTTATTCCAAATTATTAGTTTAAGTAGCGATTCATTAGACCTAGTTATAGAAGATGAGAGATCAAGTCAACACCTCTGATATTCTGAAAGCAAGAGGTTCCGGCGTCGCTGGAACCTCTTTGTTATTCCTTTTAGTCTAAACTCCAGTGCTCAATAAACTTGAATTAATCGAGGTGTCGATTTCTATCTCGATAGTCTTCCAGCTTAGGGAGAGAGCTACTTATTAGTCCAGCCTCTTTCATCCAATACTGAAAAGAATATGCAATCAAGGAATGAGCGTATGATGTTGGGTGTACATTATCCCAAAATGTCGATAGAAAGTTAAAAGACCCGTCTTTTGTTTTACTTGTATTATTCGAGGCGTAGGCTCTCCAGTCTGAATTTGTGATGCCTTCGGCAGTATAACCTCCTTGGAAACACTGTTTAGGTATTTGTATCGCACTACTCCCTGTAGATTGGATATCGTAATACTCATTCTCGAATTGTGCGTCAAAATAATCTCCTGTGAAGGGATTTTTATTCTCTAGGAGTGCGTCGAAATCAGAAAATAGATCTATGTATACTATCTCCAAATATTTACCCCGTTCTTCTTTCAGAGACTCTATCTTTATTTTTAGCTTATTATTATGAACATTGATTATGTTTGTTATAGCAGCAGAAAAATCTTCTCTTGTTTTCACCGAACCTCTACTGAAATCATAGCTTACAGTTGCTATTGTGGGCGTTTTTCCGACATTCGGTAGGTTTGGTATGATAAAATATTTTGCACCTTTGTCATTTATTTTTTTGATATTTTCGATTATGTTATCAGTTGCTCGATCTGAAACTTTTTCATAGCCTCCTATATCGTTAGGATATTCTATTAAATTAAAGAGTGTTTCTTCACTATCGAATTTCTCAAGATAGTCATTGGCTCCAATCCACAGGGTATAAGCTGTCTCTTCTGCTGCTGTTAAATCAATCTTTTTCCCACTCAGCCATCCATTATCAAGATAACGATTTATCGTTGTAGTCATACTGCCAGTAATAACATTGCGTCCCCCGGATTTTACGTAATCCAGAATCTCTTTAGGCTTGAAATCATTGATTAAATCAGATTTTGCTCCACCATAAGCCCAGTTGAACAGAGTAATTCCTGTTTCTTTAGACAGATATTCACTCCATGTTAGTCCATTCGTGAACCTGCCATACCAATAGGGATATTCGGGCATTAATTTAACCCAGTGCTTGAGATTCCCTGTATCAGAAAGACTGTCACCGAATATGACCATCTTTTTAATAGTCTGATTGCTTTCGTCTTTCTTGAAATGTATGGGATACTCATAGGGATTCAAAGCACTTGTAGCTGCAGAATAGTCAAACAATTTATAGCTTGGCTTGTCTTGATGCTTTTCAAAAATAGATTTTCTGCACCTTTCCTCTAACTCGGCTCTCGTCAATTCTGTTTCTACAAAAAAACTATCAAGCAACTGACCAATCAGTTCCGTATATGAGGGAAACCAATCATGATACCCCTTGTCTATAGACCAAGTCCAGTTTCGCTTACCAGGATTTTGCCACATCAGTGATGGATTATCCTCTTCATACTTGCGTTGAAAATCATAAAAGTATGCTGCTACATAGTAATCGGTCATTTGATTTACTCCTAAACATTGTTTATTGTTAATTTGTATTATTGGGACTTTAGCATAAATTAAGCCCAAATCAAACCTAAAAGGGAGTGGGAGAACCTGGTTTACTGACAAAAGGTAAGCCTATGCTTACCCCGACTCCCGACTTCCTTTGCTATCGTTTTCAGTAATCCAATGGTGCCTAAGGCTAACCCTTGACAAATTCAAAATATGTGTATATACTTTAAATATGCAGTTATCCACAACTCAACTCAACCCAGAGCAGTGTACCTGCTTTAACCTACGCAAAGCCACCCGTGTCGTCACCCAAATCTTTGACGATAAGTTGCGGCCTAGCGGTTTACGCGCAACCCAGTTTTCCATCTTGGCTGTGATGACGGGGGCTAAATCCTCCACTATCAACAAACTTGCTCAAACACTAGCGATGGATCGAACCACTTTGACCCGCAATCTCAAGCCCTTAGAAAAGCAGGGACTGATTGAGATCACTCCTGGAGAGGATCGGCGGACACGATTGGTGGCACTAACGGCAAAAGGCCAGGAAAACCTTACCCAAGCCCTTCCACTCTGGGAACAAGCTCAAACAGAGGTGATTGAGAAGCTGGGTGTCGGTCCATGGCACAATCTATTGGAGCGGCTGACTGAAACGGTTTCCATCGCCTAATTGGCCACAGACTCGTGATCACAAGCCCCTCTTTTTTTATTTTATTAAATAAGTGTATATGCAGTTATAAGGAAGACTCCGAATACATGATGATTTTTAATGGCAAATTAGCTACATTTACAATCACCCCACACCCAGTCACCCTATCCCGGACAGTTGATAATCACGTCTTTGTTAAAAACCTACCTTTATGAGGTTTCCTATTGCCCCTCTTTCTATCTCTAATTAATAGAGGCATATTCCCGAGCGGGTAATTGACAAATGGTTTCCAAAGTATTATTTTTAGTATCGCATAATATGATGATTGGGAAAACATTCACTAAAATAATTATCAAAAATTAATAAATATCAAACAATATTAATTTTTGATATTTATTAATTTTTATTAATTATAGAGACTGATTAAAAATATTAAGAAATTATAAATTTTACCAGTTAATGGTAAGTATATTTATATACTAAAAATATAAGATAAAATTATCGACATCTCACCCTAAGGATCAACTACTACTAATCCCCCTTACTTGGTGCAGCTACAGGGGCACTTGGCCTAGGCATAATAAAGATTTTACCCTGCTTTCGGTAGGTTGGATTTGTCTAGTGTCAGGCAGATATCCGTGGGAAAATCCCTAGCCCTCTTTCCTAAATATATGTATATTTTATTACCTCATTAGTACGGCGGAATAATTTCTACCGTTTGTTAAAACTAAATATGTATTCTTGGAGTTGATAAAAAGAGTTTATAAAAACCTCAAAAGACTCCAAGCAACCACTCAATAACTCAGTTAGTTTGTACAGTAAGTAGAATGAACAGGAAATTGAGCGAAAATCGGAAAACCTTAGAAACCGCTGTTTGTCAGTGCTACTAGGGCAATTCTTCCGGAAGCGAAAAGCCTGTGATCAGTTAGTTTGACAAAAGAGGTATTGTAGAGGTATTGTAAAATATCGGGAGCGAGCTGGGATACCGTGGAGGGATTTGCCGGAGAGATTTGGAGATTTCCGTTAAGAGCTATTTGAAATTTTATTCATAACTACAATAAATGTTTGTCGGGTAGATTATGCCATCACTACTTTATCAATACCCTGACTGTATAAGTCGGTTATATAAAAGCGATCTAGGCTTTTTTATCTGCTACATTAATTGATCTAATGCTATCAAAGCTTGAATTGTTTTTTAGCAACATTTTCAGAGTAATCAGAATTATGTATGTCCCAGAAGAATTAAAAGACCGTGATTACACCATCATTATTGATAAAAGTGGCAGTATGACCATTAAGGACGAGAAAAGGGGGACAAAAACTAGATGGGAGGTTATGACAGAAACTACAGAGGCTTATGCTAGATATTGTGAAGAAATCGACCCCGATGGGATTACTGTTTATGTATTTTCGAGTAGATTTAAGCGATACGATAATGTTACGACAAATAAGGTAGAACAAATCTTTCAAGAAACATATCCTATGGGTGGAACATACCTTGATGAGGTTTTGCGGGATGCTCTCGAGAATTATTTCCAACGTAAAGCAAACGGTAGTGCTAAACCAAATGGGGAAATTTTCTTAGTATTTACAGATGGAGCACCTGATGATAAGCCTCCAGTAATTGATGTAATTGTGAACGCAACTCGTCGAATCGATAAGGATTCGGAAATTGGTATTTCTTTTATTCAAGTTGGTTCAGATCCCCAAGCAGCACAATTTCTACAAGAATTGGACAAATCTTTAGAAGAAAAGGGAGCCAAATATGGTATTTGTAACACTCTCACTTTAGGAGATTTAGAAGAAATACCTCCACCAGAAGTACTATTGAGAGCTATTAATAGAGGATAATAAGCGACAAAAATGTAATCATTTTTATTTAGATACGCTTAATTAAATAAATTAAAACAAAGTCATAATTAGTTAATATAGTTAAATAAATTCAATCATCATGTCAAAGGTTGAACAACTGCGTAAGTTTAATAATTTAGGTGAATCTATACTTAATCAACTTAAGGAATATGACTCTGTTATTCAGAATCAATCCCTTCAGCAGGATAGGATTTTAACTGAAATTAGCAATCAAGTTGAAATTGTCCGAAAGCAAGCCGAAGAAGTAGTTAAATCTTCTTCTTCACCAGTTAAAATTGCTGTTATGGGAGAATTCAAAGCTACAAAAACTACGGTCTTAGGTAGTTTACTTGGTTATGCAGGAATGTTACCAGACAGTCGAGTGGCAGCTACTGGGAATGTGACTCATCTCAATATCGTTCAGGTAAAAGGCTCGCAACCAACTGAATTTAAGTTTAGCGTTAAATATTTTAATCAGAACGAAATTGATAAATGTCTTGACTTTATACTTGAGGAGTTGGTTGTACAGGCTGAAGCACAATTACCTAGTACGCAAATCGCTAGTTTAAAAAACTTTAATTCCAAAAATCCTGATGTTTGGCAAAACATTATCCAATGGTACGATGAAGTAAAAAATTATGACAAAACTCCTGGATTAGAAAACGCAATTCAAGAACTAGTAGTGTTTGTTGAATCTTATCTACGTTATAATAATTTATGCGGTCAATCCTTGCCTATTGATAATGCTACTCATGCTTACGCAGGTCTTCAGCTACCTAATGACCCCCGTTCGATCTTAGATATTAAGAAGTTTGAGCAGTTTCCTCCAGAAGACGAGGAGCAGTTTCCTAAGTTTTTGCAAGCCACCTTTCCTCTAATCGGACGAATAAATGTTGAAGTCAAAGTGTCAGATAAAATTTGGGATCTTTCATCTCTTCAAGAAGCAAACAAGTTAGTTTTACTAGATTTGCCTGGATTAGGGGCTGATAAATCTGAGCTTCGAGATCGATTTGTAAATGTCCATGAAATGGAAAATGTACAGACGATTTTACTATTGACCTATGGTCCTCGTCCAGGAAGTACAACAAACAATGAAATCATCGATCTGCTCCGAAAGCAAAGAAAAAACCAAAATCTCGATGATTTTATCCTTGTAGGTGTTGGGCGATTTGATGATTTGCCTGGGGCAGAAGTTGGTATTGACAAGCTTCTTAGTAACACAGAGCAACTAACAGAGCAGAAAATTTTCGATGAAATACCAGCTTTGCGTAAGGTTATTGAAAATTCCCGTAAATTGACGAAAGGTAATGATGAGCAAAGAATCGTTTTTATGTCAGCATTTGCTGCACTTGAGTATTTGATAAAAAACCTAGACAGCACCATTAAAATTGCGACACCAACTGTACTAGAAAACCTCAATATCTTTCAGAAGCATTTTCCTGATCTAAACGAAAAATGGCAGCAGTTAAGCGAAAGGTTAAAAAAATCTGAACCTGATAGTATTTTAGTAACTTGGCTAGATGCTTTCACAAAAGATGGTGGTCTTTCTAGACTACGGTATCTGCTTGAAAATCACGTGGCAACTCATGGTCTTGAACAATTATATAAAGATGTCAACGTTAAAGTACAAACTTTGGTTAAGGAACAACAAAATTTAGCACAAAAAGTTAATAATCCTTCACTGGCTAAATTGCTTGCTTCTGAAAATCCCAAATTACGAATCCTGCGCCAAGCACTCCGAGAATTAGCAGATAGCTATAAAGCGTTAAAAACCCATTTAGAAAAAAATCCATTAGAATTGGGAGTAGGAATAGATGAAACAAGAAGCAAAATTCCCCTTCGACAAGAGGTTGAAGAAAAAGTAAATTCTGAAATATCTCGCTGGAGTGAATGGAGAACCCTATTTCTCAAAATTGAAAACGGAATCGTCAATTTACCACAAGTTGACAGTGAGGATGAAGAGTCATTTTTTTCTCGAAGAAAACGTCAACAAAGAATCCGAAAATCTTTTACTAAAAGCGATGAATTGTATCCTTCTTTTCAGGAGGCTTGTGATCAACTCGAAAAGTTTATTCAGGAGCGTGTTGACCAGTCTATCAAAGACTGGTTAGACGAATTATCAAATAACCTAATTTCATTAAAGGATAATCAGAGGACAATCAATGTCAAAGAAATACGGTCTGAAATTGAAGATTGTGTTGTGAAAAAAGAAGAAATAGAAGAAGATATACAAGACTTACTTTCTTTAGCATCTCCGAGGGAATGGGAATCAATGCTGCTAAAAAGAGTGAAAAACAAGAGTTCTATAACTATAGATTCAGAAACTTTGTTTCCTTTACCCCGTGAAGACAAAAATAGCCATGAACCTGCTTTGATATTCGGGTGGTCTCCAGACCATAAACAAGCTAATAAAAGAATACCACTTTACGAAAACCATCTAACTTTTATACTGGGACTTCGAGATACAATGATTTGTAGCGTTAGTGATAGTTTTATTCAAATTTTAAGCAAAGTAAATCAAACAGTAAATAAAGAACTCCAAACATCAATTTTAGAAGAGGCCATTGTAACCTTGGAAGAAGATTTCTTAGCAGATAGAACGTTGCTAAAACAAATGGTAGGTGAAGAGCCAACTGAAGAAACCACACCAGATTGGTTATTAATTCTACAGGAGCTAGTAAATATTCCTCTTTAAACTTTGCTAAAGATGTTGATATGCCTGTTGGAATTAAGATTGTAAATAAGTTTCTGTTGAACCAAATCAAAACAGTAAACAATACTAAGTGGTTAAAGCTTCCTGTAATAGACCTGATTCATGAGCACGACGATCCAGCTAATATTATAAGGATTGATCATATCAACTGTACTATAAAAGGAAATCCTCTAGAACTTAGAGATAAAATTCAACAGGCTTACAATAATTATTTTAATAATTATAATTATCCAATACCATTTTATCTCGATTCGCTCTTACGATTTTCTCCATACTGCAAACTTGATAGAGATCTGCCTATTTATGCTAATTATTTTTTAGGAGTTAAGATAGATTATATCGAGCAAAATAGCAACGTAAGTGAATCGTACACAAAGTCTCAAACCTGTAATTTATTTTACAAAAAAACAAGTAAGGGGGAAAAAATGCTCTCACATGGTGGATGGATTGCTATCGATTTTGGTACTTCAAATTCTACTGTTACTTTTTACGATCCTAAAGAAGCAATAGAACCCAACGAATTATCCTTGGAACAAAAAGACCTATTATTTAAGCTTTTTAAGGAATGGTTAGGCTCATCTGACTCAAAATTACCAGGAGTTGGTGATCATGAATGGCAGGAATATATCGAACAAGTTGAAAATAATTTGGGAAAATCTTGGCCAGAAATTATCGACAATAAAAAGAGCTCAATATTGTTAGAGGGAATTCGCCAACTAGAAATTTCCTTAGGTACTAGACTAGATGATCCAATCTACCCGGTAGTTAGTAAAAAACTTAACGAAATTTACCGTCAATTATTCCAATTACCACCCTTACAAAAGGAACGTATCGTTCTGGCAAAAATAGATAAGAATCTCCCCCAAGAGATACAAATTACTAGCGAACTGGAACTGGTTGGTGTAAATGGATTCTTGGAAGTGGAAATGGGGGAAATAGCTAGAAATAATCGATTGGCAGCGATGTCCCAAGAGACTACTGATGAAAACCAGGAAGATGAAAACCAGGAAACATTTTGGCGAAAAATAGAAAGTAAGTTTCACCATTCTCCGAAGCGTTACCTTAATAAAACCAGAAAAAAAGGAGAAGAAGATAAAATCAAGATATATTGGGAAGGAGAAGAGAAGAATATTGAATATAGTGAGCTAATTCAAGCAGCGATGAAATGTCTGATTGAATTAACCGAAAATTTTAAAGATAAACCGGAAAATAAAAAACGTTATGATAGCGGTAAATTTTACAGAGTAATCGTTACTTATCCGACGGTATCTAAACCAGAAACTCGTCGTAAACTGGAAGAGTTAGTAAGTCAAATTCTTGAGCAAAAATTTACAGATACAGATGTCAAATTAGACGTAAAAAAAGATTTTGATGAAGCAATCGCTGCAGCTATTTTCTATGTATGGCGAGAATTTGGTGGAAACCAAACTATCGGTATAGAAGCTTTTAAAACTCGCTGTCGTCGTAGCGGTCAAAAATGGGCTCAAAACCTAATGGTATTGGACATTGGTGGTGGAACGACAGACTTGGCTTTAATTCGTTTACTTCTAAGAGATGATAGTCCATTTGACCCAGGAGAAGATCGAGGAGCTGGTGGACGTTACTATGTTCTGACTCCAGAGTTGATGGGGTCTTCTGGACACTTATTTTTAGGGGGTGAGTTAATTACTCTACGACTCTTTCGCGTGCTTAAAGTAGCGATTGTTGACAATTTGTTAACGGCATTTACAGAAGGGAACTTAAAGGATGATAAGTTAGACCTGCTGATCAGAGGATTAGAGCCAAGATTTTTGCAACAAGATAATCACAACAAATACCGCACTCGCTCCCTATTAGAGTGCATTGACAAAGAAAACCCAGAAAACGATCCATTTTATTCAACAGTTCTAAACTATGCAGAAGAAATATTACCAACTCGATGGAAAGAGAACCGAAAAAAGCTACAAGCTTTTTACACCCTTTGGCGATGGGCTGATGATGCTAAAGTTGAATTAAGCAAAGGTAGCCTTGACTATGATGAATATGAAATTCCGGCGAATCAATTAGAACAATTTCTTCGCGTTCAACAAGATATTGAGCTTGGTGAATATAATCCTGGCATCAAGCTATCTAAACAACAACTTGAAACAGCTGCTTCAAAAGTTGTTGGAGAAGCCATCAATATTGCTAAAGACTTGCTAGAAAGCCGATTACCTAAAGACAGTTCAACTGGTCAAAAAGAACCTTTGGATTGGTTAATTTTATCGGGACAGACTTGCCATCTAGATTTAGTCAGGCGTAAAATTAATGAAATATTTAGCAATACCAAGAACGATTTCGAGTGGAACCCAGCCAGGATTACTTTTGTACCTGACTATGCCAAATTAGCTACCTCAGTCGGGGCTTGTTATGGCATGAGCCGACAGCAGTTCACTTATGCTCCGAAAGCAGCGAAAGACAAGCTAAAAGAAGGTAAAAGCGAACTCTATATCGAAGTTAATAATTTACTTTACACATTGCCTTGTGCTTTCTTGAGGCAAGTTGTAGGTTCTTTAGAACCAGTTTTTCAAGCACGACAGCCATTGTATAAATTTAATCCTAATCAGGAAGCTAAAGCTCGAAGTAAATGGTTCGGTGTTTTACCAACTACGAACATTTATCGTCGAGACTTTGAAAGTCAAAGAGAAATTTTATGGGCTAAATTTAATTTTGAAGAGATTGCCAAACAAATCGGAATATATTCCCAGAATAATAATCTATGGTTTGAGGGATTCAAAGCTCAGTTTGAAGTTAACCAAACCCTAGAAATTGAAATGGTAGTTTGTCGGGGCAAACCTCATTATTTAGTAGGGGATCAGGTGGATGACAATAACTCTACCTTAACAAATATTAACCAAACAATATCGGAAGAGCTAAAAACAAGAAAAGAAGAGTTGGAGAAAGCAAATATACAAGAAGAAGTTCCTCAAGCTATGATTATCGATAGTGAACTTCAGTGGGATATTGCTATTGGTATCAATGAGGAATCTCCACAGCTAGTTTTCAAGGCTGGGGAAAAACTTGATGATATTTTTCACAATCAAGACGAAGGAGAACAAACAACTAAAGAAACTAAAGGAGCTATCAGCAAAGATGAGAACCAGAAGCCTCGACCTCTCCCAGCATTCCCCAGAAGTGGCACACACACCTTCTATGCTTACTATCCCAGCTTAGAGAGCCCACAACTGAAGGAAATATATCTTGGTACATTAGGATTTGATAAAAATCAGATTCAGGATAACTGCAGATACTACATTACAATTGATGACCAAAGTAATCTGCGTATTCATGAAGGGGAAGTTCCTTATTGGATATCGGATCAACCAGAAGTTTTAAAAGAAAAAGATGGATGTGTACTTAGAGTTAAGCGTAGTCCCATAGAAGAAGAGAATAACGATGAGCAAAACCCCTTTAGTGGAGTACACTGATGGTGATGGATTGAGTCAACTGCTCAAACAGTTGTTAGTAAGAGACTCGGAGCTAGGGCGATATCTACGGCATACTCTCAAGGGACTGTATGCCTCTTTGGAAT
>NZ_JAAHIG010000590.1:0-3557 GCF_010692305.1 Moorena sp. SIO4G3
TGTGGTGTTGTGCTTTGTTTGTGTGTACGTTGGTTTGGGGGGTTGTGGTGTGGGGTGTGGGGGGGGGGGTGGGGGGTGTGGGGTGTGGGGTGTGGGGTGTGGGGTGTGGGGTGTGGGGTGTGGGGTGTGGGGTGTGGGGTGTGGGGGAACGGAAAACTAGAAGAGCTTGCCAGGTGGGTAGCGCGGAACCTGCCTTGTCTTGATGCAGTCGCTCATGGGGGGAACCCCCAAGACCTCGCTGCATCGCTAAAATGGCTGATATTGCAAAGAAAAGTAAAGACCATTATCTTGCAGGGTATTCCCAGAGTTGTCAACACTCATCAAGGGGATACCATAATCTAAGCGTAAATTCCAAGGGTTACTAGGCTGCGAAATTAATCCTAGCCCCAAACTCCCTATGGTTTGTGGGTCTGGATTTGTACTGCCATTATTCCAAGCAGTGCCAATATCAAAAAATGGCGCAATTTGCAATGTATTGGTGTTTGCTGTCAGAGGAATACGGACTTCTGCTGAAGCTGTGATCCCATTATCTGCTACTAATTGATTTTGCCGATATCCTCTTACTGTATCGACTCCCCCCACACTAAACCTTTCAATAGATAATAAAGAATCTGATGTTAGTTGGGTATTAAGACGTAGTAAGAATAAATTTCGCGATGATAAACGCTGTACCCATTGGAATTGTCCTAACCAAGACAAAAAACGCCCATCGGGAGCTTCATTATTCACTGTAGCATCAAAGGCATCTATGCCGAGATTAAATTGCGATCGCGCTGCGAAAACTCTGGTAGCATTACGGTCCACCCAATCTTGGAAAAAGCGAATCACTGTAACGTTTGATTCACCATTTTCGGGACCTTCGGAGAAAGAAAAGGGAATATCATCAAGGATAAATGTTTGACTGCGACGCAAATCTAGAGCTAAACCAAGGGCAAATTCTGTTGAGGGTTTTCTGTATAACGGTTGACGAATAGTCACGGAAAATGTTTCGGTTTCGCTTCTAATTTTGATATCGCGGAAGTCATCTTCAATAATTCGGCTATCGGTATTGTCATAACGGAAGCTAACGTCACCATTCCGGCGATTGATGGGAATGCTATAGCTAATATCATATAGATTGAGTCCTTCAGTAATGCCGTAAGTACCAGAGAGACTATCACCAAACCCTAACAAATTATCATGACCAACAAACACACTAATTTGTTCGGAACCGACGCTAGGGGATTGGCGGTTATTGCTTGTAATACCTGCTTGACACTCCCCGCCCGCTTATGAGCGGGGATTCTTCACTCAACGACTCAACTTGCTCAATCAGGCCGGAACCAGAAAGAGTAGAGGCTAAATCTCCTGAAGCGTTTGGGTTTATAACCCAAGTTCCAACGTGCCCCGTTGTACTTATGGCTCTATTTCGGATATTGATGGCGGCGTTATGATCCCTGTCTAGCTCACAACCACATTTACAGGTATGAGTTCTAGTAGATAGGGACTTTTTGACGACTTCACCACAATTAGAGCAGTTTTGGCTAGTGTAGGCAGGATTAACAGCAACAGTTATCCGACCGAATTTAGCTCCAAAATGCTCCAACCATTTCCTGAATTGATACCAACCAGCGTCATTGATAGATTTAGCAAGGCAATGATTTTTTACCAGGTTTTTAACTCTTAAATCTTCGTAGGCGACCAAATCGTTAGATCGGATTACGCAACGTGCAAGTCTCTTTGCATGTTCTTCACGCTGCCTACTTATTTTAAGGTGTTGCCTGCCTAATCTATTAACCGCTTTTCTACGGTTGGATGAGCCTTTATTTTTCCGGGAGACCCGGCGTTGATAAAACTTTAATCGTTTTTCATTTTTCCTGTAAAACCTAGGGTTAGGTTCAGAATGACCATCAGAATCTGTATAAAACTCCTTAAGTCCTACATCCAGGCCAATGGTTTTACCTGTTGAGTCTATCTCCTCTTTTGCGTTAACTGCAATGCAGAATTGAACATAGTACCCGTCAGCTCGTTTAACTATCCGAACCCGGTTGATTTGTTTTTTGTCAAAACGCCACAAGTCCCAGGTACCTTTGAGTTTGAGCTTTCCGATTCCTTTCTTATCCGTGAAGGTTATCGATTTTTTGTCAGGGGATAATTTCCACCCTGATTTCTTGTACTCGACAGAACGAGCACGTTTCTGAAACTTAGGAAAACCTTTTTTGCCTGGGACTTTTTTCTTGCAGTTATCGTAGAATCGGACGATCGATGACCATGCCCTCTCAGACGCAGCCTGACGGGCAGTAGAGTTAAGTTCATTAGCAAAAGGGAACTCCTTAGCAAGGATTTTGGAATATCTACTAAGGTCGCTTTTCCCTGTTCCCTTGTTATCTAACCACAAACGGATGCAGCTATTCCGAATAAATTTGACTGCCCGGAGCGCTTCGTCTATCGCTGAATATTGGGACTCTTTGCCTTTGGCTTTAAACTCTAAAATAATCACCGAATTCGACCTCCTTCGGCGTTCGCCTTTGGCGTGGCCAAAGGCCAAGCCTACGCTACGCAAACAAGACATTTTTATACTAGCAACTTTATATAAAGCTGTCAAGTCAGAGCCAAAAAAAAAGCCGTCATAGAAGGACGGGGCTTTAAACCCAATATTTTTGGTAAAGAAATTATACTTAATACTAAGTCTTAATTGGGTCAGATAATTTCGTCCTTGCTTCCTGTTCCCTGCTCCCTACTCCCTGTTCCCTAAAACCCAGAACTTTATACCTCATCCAATTCAAAACCGCTCTAAGTATTAAGACTAATAGATTTTAGAGACATTTGCTCATCGAGATCTACTACCAAACCATCCTGCATCTGAATAAGTCGTTGGGTTTGGGCAGCTACATCATGTTCGTGAGTAACAATCACGATGGTGATGCCTTGCTGGTTTAATTCCCCAAGCAGATCCATGACTTCCTGGGAGGTTTTGGTATCTAAGGCTCCGGTAGGTTCATCTGCCAACAGCAAAGCGGGGCGATTGACTAAAGCACGGGCAATGGCAACCCGTTGTTGTTGTCCCCCAGAAAGTTGGCTAGGACGGTGGTGAAGGTGGTTGCCCAAACCCACTCGACTCAAGGCTTGCATTGCCCGTTGGCGTCGTTTGGGTTTAGGTACATTGGCGTAGACCATGGGTAGCATAACATTCTCAAGGGCTGTAGAGCGAGGCAAGAGATTGAATTGCTGAAACACAAAGCCAATGCGCTGATTGCGGATATAGGCAAGTTCGTCATCATGTAGGGTTGTGAGGTTTCTGCCTTCAAGGGCATAGCGTCCGGTAGTTGGGCGATCGAGACAACCAATAATGTTCATTAATGTGGATTTTCCAGAACCAGAAGCCCCCATAATGGCAATGTATTCTCCCTCTTTAATTGACAGGTTTATTCCCTTCAGAACTGATACCTGGACTTCCCCCATATCATAAATCTTAGTAATCGCTTCCATCCAAATCATAGTTTTTCATCCTATTTTTTTAGCAAAGGGAACAGGGAACAGGGAACAGGGAACAGGGAGTAGTTGCGTAGGGTGTGTTA
>NZ_JAAHIG010000591.1:0-3532 GCF_010692305.1 Moorena sp. SIO4G3
TATGGAGTGGTACAATGTTGGACGACTGAAGCCGGAGTGGGTCAAGGGATTAATTCTGAGGAGTTAGGAAGTTTATCGAAGTTAGGGTGTGGCACAACTCTATCTTTAGTACAAGCATTGGTGAAAGGCGGGTTATCAACTGTCCCTCGATTATGGTTAGTGACAAATGGTGCTCAGGCGGTGCCTGCTCATCATCCGGTGATACCAGGAGTAGCTCAATCTTCGGTGTGGGGAATGGGTAAAGTGATTAGCTTGGAACATCCAGAGTTGAACTGTACTCGTATAGATTTAGACCCAGAGGAGACTTATGAGGTTCAGGCTGATGCCCTATTTAAAGAAATTTGGTCGGAGGATTCCGAAGACCAGGTAGCATGGCGTGGGGATGGTCGTTATGTGGCTCGGTTGGTGGGTAGTCATCATCGGCAACCAGTGGCACAACAAGCTGATGGTAAGACTCAAAAGCCCTTAAGTTTCCGTTCTGGAGCTAGCTATTTGATTACAGGAGGTATGGGAGGTTTGGGTTTACTGGTAGCTAATTGGATGGTGTCAAAGGGGGCTAAACATTTGGTCTTGTTGGGACGCCGTTCACCGGATGATGCTGGTATCAAAAAAATAACAGAGTTAGAAATGGCAGGAGCGTCCGTGGTAGTGGAAATAGCCGATGTATCTGATTGGGAATCGATCACAGGTGTGTTGCAGAGAATAGATGAGTCAAATAGACCCTTAGGAGGAGTGATTCATTCGGCGGGAATGTTATCAGATGGAGTGCTACAAAACCAGAGTTGGTCTAGTTTTGAGCGGGTGATGGCACCGAAAGTGCAAGGTGCTTGGCATTTACATCAATTGAGTCAAAATCAACCATTGGACTTTTTTGTGCTGTTTTCTTCAGCAGCATCTCTGTTGGGTTCACCGGGTCAGGGAAATCATTCCTGTGCTAATGCTTTTCTTGATGGTTTGGCTCATTATCGTCGAACTATGGGATTACCGGGATTGAGTATTCATTGGGGAGCAGTTTCTCAAGTGGGAGAGGCGGCTGAACGGGGTGCAGATGTGAGGGCAAGTAAGCAGGGGATGGGTGTAATATCTCCGGCTCAGGTATTGGAGTCTTTAGAACTATTGATGAGTGGTTCGGATGTAGAAGTAGGGGTGGTGCCTATTGATTGGTCTCTGTGGCAGGAGAGAGTGACGCAGTGGCGGTTTTTGGCGGATTGGCAGGAAACTATATTGGAGGTGGCAGAACCATCGAAGTCAGATTTTCTGTTAAAGTTGGAGGCTACACAACCTAATGAGCGCCGCTTGTTGTTGGTGGCTCATGTGCGTCGTCAGGTGGCTAATGTGTTGGGGATTAGTCACCCTGAATCAATTGCTTTGGAAACAGGGTTTTTTGATTTAGGTATGGACTCTTTGACTTCTGTGGAGTTGAGGAATAAATTGCAAAGTAGTTTGAAGCGATCGCTTCCATCTTCTCTGGCTTTTAGTTATTCTACAATTAATCAGCTTGTAGATTACTTGGCCCAAAAATTAAACTTAACGGATACTCAACAAGAGGATACTGAGTTGCGATCGCTTGACTCATATGAAGAAAAGTCATCCGAGTTATCAGACACTAGCCCACGGACAGAATTTGAATTAGAGGCATCACTTCTTAAAGAACTTGAAGAATTAGAAAATTTAATTTAAATAACAATAGGTTTTGTGGGTCAAGTTGGAAACCAGATCAAACACCAACATAATTTACTAAAACTACTTGTAAACTTACTCTATTAACACAACATGAATCCAAAACAAACACAAGAAAAAGAACCAAACCTACCTTTAGAAAGAACGATTAAAGCCCTCAAAGATGCACGCTACCAACTAGAAAGGTATAAAAATCAAAGCAAGGAACCAATTGCCATAATTGGAATTGGTTGCCGTTTTCCTGGAGGTGCATCTACCCCTGAAGCCTTCTGGCAACTTTTACAAAATGGAGTAGATACTATTACTGAAGTGCCACCAGACCGATGGCCTCTTAGTAAATATTATGACCCTGACCCTACCACTCCCGGTAAAATCTATACTCGTTATGGAGCCTTTGTTGAGCAAATACGGGAGTTTGATGCCAGTTTTTTTGGTATTTCTCCTAAAGAAGCAATTCATTTAGACCCCCAACATCGATTACTTCTAGAAGTAACTTGGGAAGCCTTAGAGCGTTCTGCTACAAATCCACAAAAACTGATAGGAACTCAAACAGGCGTATTTATTGGTATAACTAGCAACGACTATTCTCAAAATATATTTACTCAAGGTCCTGAACAAATTGATGCTTACTCAGGTCTAGGTAATGGCCACAGTATAGCATCAGGGCGAATCTCTTATATCCTCGGCCTTAAAGGTCCCTGTGTAGCAGTAGATACAGCTTGTTCTTCTTCTTTAATAAGTACTCATTTAGCTTGTTCTAGTCTGAGGAATCAAGAGTGCAATCTCGCCCTGGCAGGAGGGGTACATTTATCGATTTCTCCAGAAATAACAATCAACTATTGTAAAGCCAAAATATTGTCGGTGGATGGTCGTTGTAAGACTTTTGATGCTGCGGCAGACGGATTTGTCCGTGGTGAAGGTTGTGGTATGATTGTACTCAAACGTTTGTCGGATGCGCTCTCAGATCAAGATAATATCCTAGCAGTAATTCGGGGTAGTGCAACTAACCAAGATGGAAATAGTAGTGGATTAACAGTTCCCAATGGTTCATCTCAACAAGCATTGATTCGTCAAGCCTTAGAAAATGGAGGAGTAGAACCAGCTAGTGTCAGTTATCTAGAGGCCCATGGTACAGGCACATCTTTGGGGGATCCCATTGAAGTGGAAGCAGTGGGAGAAGTATTTGGGGCAACTCATTCTCAACAAAAACCTTTAATTATTGGTTCAGTAAAAACTAATATTGGTCATTTGGAGTCAGCAGCGGGAATTGCAGGTTTAATGAAAGTGGTGTTGCAACTGCAAAATCGACAAATCGCGCCGTCCCTGCATTTTCATCAGCCAAATCCTTATATTAATTGGGACAAATTACCTGTACAAGTATCAACCAACATCCAGCCTTGGCAGGTAAATAATCACAGTCGTATCGCAGGTATCAGTTCCTTTGGAGCTAGCGGTACTAATGCTCATGTAATTATAGAAGAAGCTCCCTCAATAGTCACAACTCAGAACATTATTGAACGTCCAGTTCATCTATTAACTCTGTCAGCCAAAACCGAAAAAGCTTTAGAAGATTTAGTCAATAGTTATCAAAGTTATCTAGAAACTCATCCCGAGTTAGCCCTAGCAGATGTATGTTATACAGCCTCTACAGGCAGAGCCCATTTTAATCATCGACTAGGGGTGATGGCATCTGACCCCACAGAATTAATAGACAAACTGCTTGGGTGGAAAACTCAGTCAGAATTAGTAGGAGTGTTTTCAGGACAACCAAATAGGGAAGTTCCCAAGATAGCCTTTCTCTTCACAGGTCAAGGTTCCCAGTATATAAATATGGGAAGGCAACTGTATGAAC
>NZ_JAAHIG010000592.1:0-3519 GCF_010692305.1 Moorena sp. SIO4G3
AGCGCGGTCTTGGGGGTTTCCCCCACTCGCTATTGCATCAAGAGAGGGCAGTCCGTTCTTAAAGCCCAGCGCCTCCTAAGGGATGCCCGGATTGGCGCTTGTTGCCTACACTGAACTCGTTCGCGGACCGGCTCTGTAAGAGCAGAGTCAGTGTAGGAGCTGTCACTTACTATAATCTATACTTTGGGGTTGCTTACAACAGAAGTAACCCATTTTTCATTGCTTGTCTGGTTGAACGCGATCGCGTGGCCGTTCGCGTAGCGTGGCCGAAAGGCCAAAAGGCCAAGGTTTTCTGGTTGAAGGTTGTTTGGTTGAAGGTTGTTTGGTTGAAGGTTGTTTGGTTGTTTGGTTGAAGGTTGTCTGGTTGAAGGTTGTTCGCGAAGCGTGGCCAAAGGCCAAGGTTGTTTGGTTGTTTGGTTGTTATTGCCCAGGCGTCCCTTGTCGGTTAGGTTGAGAGTTCAAGCTAAATAGGCTATAGTGCTAGACTTGTAACTTGTCACTTGGTCTGTAACCATAGCAAAAGTAATTGAAAAGTGAACAAGAACAGATCTTGAACAGATCTTGAAATTCTGTTCCATCACCCCGTCACCCCATCACTCCATCACCCTATCACCCTGTGAATCTGCCTTCTTTTCTCTGGCTCTGGAAAATAGCTGCTTGGTCAATGGGTTTGTCCCTATTTGCCTATGTACTCCTGGCAATCACTGGCAGCATTGCGTTTTATCAACGTCACTCCGGACGTCCACGACCGACTTGGTTACGCCCTCTGCACTACATCATTGGCTGGATCATGGTCGCTCTAGTCTTGGTTCTGCTGGGAATTGGTTTAGTAGGGACCATCGGCCATTACGGTAATCTAGGTCATTCAGCCCACTTAATTGCTGGATGGTCTGTGGTAGCACTGGTGTTGCTCTCAGCCTTTAGTGCTACCCAAATAAGTCCTCGACAACCCTTAGCAAAGGCTGTTCACGTTGCTACTAACATTGCTTTGCTAGTGGGATTTACCTGGGTTTCCCTGACTGGTTGGGAAGTTGTCCAGAAATATATTAGGCATTAGGCAACCGAAAGTTGAACGTTGAGAGTTGAAAGTTGAAAGTTGAAAGTTGAAAGTTGAGAGTTGAAAGTTGAAAGTTGAAAGTTGAAACTTTAAGGTTATCTGTCAGCCATGGATAGCTTTACTTTGCCGATGGACGATTTTCAGAGCGATAAAAAGGCTTCTTGACCACAACGGCTGGATAGGATTTACCCCGGATTTCTACTTCCAGCTGCTGTCCAACTTTGCCCAACTTTCTGGGAACATAGGCTAGTGCGATCGCATTTCCTAAGGTTGGTGCTAATGTACCACTAGTGACAACTCCTACCACCTCACCATCAGCTAGGACTGGGTAACCATGGCGAGCAATCTGCCGTCCTTGCATCTGGATCCCAACTAGCTTGCGCTCGATCCCCGTTGCTTTTTGTTGCTCTAGCACCGAGCGTCCGATGAAGTCTCCTTTGCTATCAAGATGCACTAGCCAACCTAACCCAGCTTCTAAGGGTGTAGTGGTATCATCAATATCTTGTCCGTAGAGTGCCATTGCCGCTTCTAGGCGCAGGGTATCTCTGGCACCTAAACCACAGGGAGTCACACCAGAATTTAAAAGTGTCAGCCACAGCTCTATTCCCACATCTGGGTCTAGCATCAGCTCAAATCCATCTTCCCCCGTGTAACCGGTTCTAGCAATAAATGCCGGTTTTCCCAACACCGTTGCCTCTAGATGTCCAAACGCTTTGACTGGTGCTAAGGCTTCTTTGACAAATGGCTGAAGATGTGATATTGCTAATGGTCCCTGTACTGCGATCAACACTTTGGATGTTGAAAGGTCTTGTAAGGTAACTAAATCAGTATCCAGGTTAGCTAACAACCAGTCTTTGTCTTTGGTGCAGGTTGCTCCATTAACAATCATCATCCCCCGCTGCTCCCCAGACTCCTCCTCACCTTGGTAGTAGAAGATAATGTCATCAATGATGCCACCATTCGGATTTAACAACACCGTGTATTGAGCTTGACCTGGTTGCAAGCGGGTTAAATCTGAAGGTACTAGAGACTGCAATTGCTCCCGTAGTTGCTTACCATGAAAAGCAAACTTACCCATATGGGAGATGTCGAAAATTCCGACAGCAGTTCGTACTGCAGCATGTTCTTTTTTCAATCCGCTAAATTGTACTGGCATTTCCCAACCCGCAAAAGCTGTCAAGCGGGCATTTTGTGCTACCACCTGATCAAATAGGGGAGTGCGAGCCAATTTAGGGGTTTCGGATTGGGACTCTGGAGATCCTGGGGAATTTGCCACGGGTTTTAATAATGGTGTTCAGTTATCAGGTTAGTCTAACATTTATCTGCTATTATCAGATCCGTTCCCGTAGCACAATGTGGAATGGGCATCTTGCCCGTGTAGCACAATGTGGAATGGGCATCTTGCCCGTGTAGCACAATGTGGAATGGGCATCTTGCCCGTTACAATTTGGCGTTTTATTAACAACAGTTGCTAAATAGTTGCTAAACGCGCCACTTTCAAATTTATAAAGGATCGAAACGCTCTTTACCCCGTGTCTAAAGACCGGGGATGAAAGCGAACAGCGGCTTTAGCCGCCTACAAAATCTCAGGCTAAATTTGACGTTTTAGTCTGAGAGTGCTAGACTAAAATAGTTACAGTTAAGGTCGAAGCTGATGATTATTTTAGAGTTTAAGGCAAAAGGAAAGAAACATCAATACTCTGCTATTGATGAAGCTATTCGGACGGTTAAATTTATCCGCAATAGTTGCCTTAGATATTGGATGGACAATAAAGGGGTTAATAAATTTGACCTCAATAAATATAGTGCAGTCCTAGCTAAGCAATTTCCTTTTGCCAATGAATTGAACTCTACAGCTCGTCAGTCTAGCGCAGAAAGAGCCTGGTCATCAATTATTCGGTTCTTTGATAACTGTAAGAAAAAGATCCCCGGAAAGAAAGGCTTTCCTAAATTCCAAAAACACTGCCGTTCCGTCGAATACAAGCAGTCTGGATGGAAGCTGTCCCCTGACAAAAAGTCAATCACGTTTAGTGATAAGAAGGGCATCGGAAAGCTTAAACTTAAAGGTACATGGGACTTATGGCGTTTTGACCAAAAACAGATTAAGCGGGTTCGGATAGTCCGTCGGGCGGATGGATACTACGTTCAGTTTTGTGTTTCACTTGACATCAAAGAAGAATTAGAACCAACTGGAATAGCTGTCGGCCTGGATGTTGGACTAAAAGAGTTCTATACGTGCGGCTTGTTCCAAGTAGGAATCTTCGGGAAAAAGCCAGGAGCCAAAAGCTTCAAGGAACAACACGAAGGGGTATGACTTGGGTGACTCGCGGGGAACACCCCAAAAGTTATAACTGTGTGCGGCTTGTTCTGAGTAGGAGCCTCCCTCGTGCGGGAGAGGTATGACTCAGGTAACTCGCGGGGACAACCCCAAGAATTATAACTGTTCATCCGGATGGCGGTGC
>NZ_JAAHIG010000593.1:0-3492 GCF_010692305.1 Moorena sp. SIO4G3
CCGCCATCCGGATGAACAGTTATAATTCTTGGGGTTGTCCCCGCGAGTTACCTGAGTCATACCTCTCCCGCACGAGGGAGGCTCCTACTCAGAACAAGCCGCACACAGTTATAACTTTTGGGGTTATCCCCGCGAGTTACCTAAGTCATACCCCTCCCGTTGCGGGAGGCTCCTACTTAGAACAAGCCGCACCTCTTCTGTAGGCGGAAAAGGTTTTGGCGGAGTTTCTTCCACTTTTGGCTTTTCCAGAGGTCGCTATATCTGTTTGACATGCGTCTACCCATACTCTCCTTTGGTTTGTGTATTCTGGATACCCGTGCCCAGTTAAGAGCACATCCTATCCGACAGTGGGGATTAAGCAAGACATAGCTTACTGGGGTTTCGACCTTTCCTCAGACCCATATTATGCTGTCGTTTTTACTTGTTCCGTCTGTTAGATTGTTATGACGATTTAGGGCAGTCCGGAGATGAAACCTTAGAATAGTGGAGCCTTACACCAAAATTTTTAACCCTTTTACCCATAGCCGACTAACTATAAAGGCTCCACTATTCTTGCGGTAACTTCGTTCCCAATTTGCCTATTCCCTTCTCAGAGATTACGATTACCATGGCTAAAGCATCGTGAGAATAAAGGAATAAAGTCTCGCATGACTTAATCAGATTGCGGCTTACCAATCAGACACTTTTTCAGGACTTTTGCTACTGTTACCCATGTCGTCTCCCTTTTAGCGGCAGTGTGGCACATCTGATTTTACCTCTGATTCCGCCCTGATGCCAGCGTCACTCTGCTAGGATGTCGCCTGCTCGGTGTGGCCAGATAAGGAGTCACATATCTCTTGATGGGATGGACTTTCACCATCATCCAACAGACAGTTAGAATTCGGGTTGTTACCCGCGAATCCCCTAAGTCATACCCCTCTAGTTTCTAGAGGCTCTTACTTAGAACAAGCCGCACAGCCATTCTGGTTTTGGATAAACCCTTGATGTTGAGCTTCTCGTGTGCCACTAGATCATGATTGTCTAGCAGATTTTTAGATGTTTTGAAATGGAAATCTTTTCTGGTATCAGCTACCTTTTTGTGAGCCTTGCCAAGTTTGACTACAGCCTTTTTCCTGTTATTGCTACCTTTCTTAGTCCTGCTAACAGCTTTGTGGATTTTTTTAAGCCGTTTTTGAGCTTTCCGGTAGTACTGAGGAATTTCGACCTCAGTGCCATCAGATTTGATCAAGAACGATTTAAGTCCCATATCAATCCCTACAGGATTAGATACTTGGTCTACGGGAATTATTTCAGGAACGGTATCATCCTGAATGGATAAGGATTACGGTCGATGCTGGGGATTAGCCCAGGCACCTCCGCTCCAAAGCCATACGTGAAAGTTTCCCCTCATACGGCTCCTAGATTCTCTCAACCTCTCGGCTTGTCAATAGACTTGCTCCAATGAATCTGTTGGTGACAACTTTGGTGGACAGCCATAAGGTTATTTCTCTTCCAGTTGTCATGATTTCCGTCTATGTGGTGTAGGTGTACCTTTTCCTCATCTACGAATTTCATTCCACAGTATCCACAAGAATGGTTTTGTTTTGCCAAAGCCTTAGATGTATCGTTGTTATAGAGCGCGCTTTTACGTTTGCTCCAGTAGACTAGGTCTCCATCATAAGGAGACTTAGTCCCTGTGACCATCTTGTGACCAAAAAGTTTCGTTTTTACTGCTGGGAAGGCTTTTTTGCATAGTTCCTTAGCCTTATATCGGTTTACTTTCTTTTCCTTCCGGAATTTCTTGTTTGCCGCGTAGTTTGGGAACCATAGCCTGTCCCTAGAGTTGCTCATATCACACCATCTGTGATAGTTTCGCCATCCTCTTACAATAGGCGCTAGCTTTTTGGCTTTGACTTCGGCACCATAATTCGAGCTGTTGACTATGGCTTTAATCTTCTCACGTACTTTTCTATGGTTGTCCACTGAGGGTCTGCAATGAAGTTTTCCGTTTTGCTTGACTCGCATATGCCAGCCAAGGAAGTCAAATCCATCTGTCGTTTTGGTTACTTTGGTCTTTTCTTTACTGATTTCGAGTCCTCGTTCGTCTAAGAATTTTTCCACCTTTTGGAGGACTTTTTCTGCATCGTGTTCTGGCTTTAAGAAGATGACCATATCGTCTGCATAGCGGACTGATGGGTGTATGTCTTCTATTCCGTCAAGTGCGATGTTGGCGAGTAGTGGGCTGACCACACCTCCCTGGGGCGTTCCTTGTTCAGGGAATTCTGGGCAGATGCCAGCCTTCAAACATCTGAATATCCCCGTCTTCAGACTGGCTGGTGCTAACAACCTATCCATGATGGATTTGTGGGAAATGCGGTCAAAACACTTTTTAATATCTAATTCGATGACCCTTTTGTTGATACCGTTCTTGGCTGCATTCAGGTTAGTGAATACATATTGTTGGGCATCATGCGCACTACGCCCAGTCCTAAACCCGTAACTCCGAGCGTGAAAGTTAGCTTCGTGCGCAGGTTCGAGGGCGTATTTTACTAGACATTGCCAAGCTCTGTCGGCGATAGTTGGTATTTTTAACATCCGGATTTTCCCATTCTTTTTAGGGATTGGTATTTCCCGAAGTCCACTATGAAACCAGGTGTGGCCATAGTGGTTCAATGTTTCTACTAACTCAATTCGCTCGCGGTAATTGAGGCTTTCCTTTCCGTCAATACCGGCAGTGCGTTTCCCCTGATTTAATTGTGTTACTTGACGGACGGCTAGAAGTTGAGCTGAACGGGATTTCATAATCAGTTTTTGTAGAGACCTAGCTTTCCTTAGGTCACCAGCTTGAACCGCTTTGTATATTCTTCGTTGTAGGCGAAATAAGTTTTGGCGGAGTTTCTTCCACTTCTGACTTTTCCATAGTTCGCGCTTATCTATAAGACATGCGTCTAACCAATCTCTACGCTCGTTGAATATATTCTGAGAACCCGTGCCCAGTTTTGAGCACATCTTACCCGACAGTGGGGATTCGGTTTGGCATAACTTACCTGAGGTTCGACCGGCCTCAAGACCCATATTTGCTGTCGTTTTTACTCGTTCCGTTGCTTAGATTGTTATGACGATTTAGGTCAGTCCACTTTGCCTATCCTCCTCTCGGAGATTACAGATGTCACGTAAGAAACTCTGTGAGAGTAGAGGATTTGTTCCACATATTTTATTCAGGTTGTGGTTTGCTACTTAGACATTTTTCTAGGACTACTTAGACCGTGTCGTCTCCCCATTAGCGCCAGTGTTGTTACCTGCTTTTGGTCAACTGATTGCGCCCTGATGCCAGCTTCACTCTAAAGGTTGCCGCCTTTTCGGTGTGGCCAGGTAGGGAGTCACTTATCTCCTAAAGGGTGGGGTCTTCACCCACATCCATGCAACAGTTAGGATTTTGGGATTATATCCCGCGAATCCCCCTAATCATACCTCTCCATTTTCTGGAGGCTCCTATTAGGAACGAGCCGCACT
>NZ_JAAHIG010000594.1:0-3484 GCF_010692305.1 Moorena sp. SIO4G3
CGCTGACTGCTGAATGCTGAATGCTGAATGCTTACCTTATGACTTCCCTACTCCTTACTCCCTACTCCCTACTCCCTACTCCCTACTCCCTACTCCCTACTCCCTACTCCCTAGCTAATGCTATAGCATTTCCATTTGAGATGTGAACATAGAATTAAACCCTTTAGGGAACAGGAAAGTCGGTATCTGGTAATAGTGCTAAGGAATACAGAGTTTTTTTTGATTAGTAAAAACTACCAGATAGATTTACAAATCATTTGTAAATAGTCTAATAATTGCTAAGATTTTTAACTCATTTTTAGAGATATTATTTGATTAAATAATTTAAGTTTTATTAAAATTTTAGGTAGTGGTGGAAAAAATCGATTAATTAGGATACAGTTTAATTAATTTGAAGCGCTAAAATTATCAATCTGAATCCGTTTAAGACAGTCTAAATGCTACTCAGGGTAGAATCTGCCATTAGATTCATGAGCCATGGACTGTGAATCAAAATTTAGAATAGTATTTGGAATTAGTACTAGCCGTAAAATAAATGATGATAACCCTCACAATTTTTCCTTATCAAGGGAAAATTAGGGGTATCATTAAAAGCTCAAATACTTGGTATTAATTTTTTGTGGCGTAAGTCATGACTTTGATAGTTTTGGCAACTTATTGGGTTGTCAACTAGTCAAATTTAACGATAAATCCCTAAACCACAAGGCTGCTTTATTGTCGGCGTTGCTGATTCTGGGTATGGCGCACGCCCCCCTAACCCCCCAATTCTGGGGGGAATAAGACGTTCAAAGTCCCCCAAAGTTGGGGGACCCACGGGGGCTTTAACATGCACCAGATGATTGCGCATTCATTCCTTAATTCAGCAACGCCTTATTGTCAGCTTAAAAAGCTAATTACTAAACCTTAATAGCTAAACGGTGCGCTTTCCGTGATGGCGAGCAATCCCTTGACCGTAGGTCACGCGGGGCGCGTTCGCCATCACGGGTCGCACCGCAACTTAACTACATATAGTGAGGTCGCAAGCCTTGCGCCCCTACAATTAGGCTTAAGCAACGGATGCCAGGGTAATTTTTGAACTGGAATGGCTGATCAAGGGGAGTCAAGAAACTGCTGCATCAGTTTCAAGTGAATTGCATCTACGCGCAATAGTTATTTGAGAAATTAATTATGAGTTTGGATGGCACAATCTCTAAGAAACTATCTAAGTGTTCAGTTGGCGATATGTCTGAAATTGACAGCCAATTAGTGGATTGCAAAGTGTTGGGTGGCAAAAAGCAAAAGCTGTTTTCCTATGTTGCTTATGGTTTGGGAATCCACTCGGCGCTACCAATCCCAGAGTTTATCCCAGCAGAAGTAGAGTGTGATGTGATGATTCACATTCAGAGTAATGATTACAGTACGGGATGCGTTCGCGTAGCGGAGGCCTTCGGCCACGCTTCGCGAACGGCTGAGGCCGTAGGCCACGCTTTGGCGGAAGGCCAAACGCGAACGCCGAATCGCAAAATCAGTGACTACATTCCAAAGGAAGTTATCCAGCAGCCGATGGCTTTGCAGTTGAGTCCAAAGGAGGCGGTGATTTATCTCAAAGACACAGGGCTGTTTCTGGTACAGGGGGGAAACTCGATTACGATCATTCCCGCAGCAGAAGCCTGTCACAGCCGCATTCAAACGGCTCTAGTGGGAACTGTGATGGCGATTCTGCTCTATCAGCGAGGATTGTTGGTGCTACATGCCAGTGTAGTCAATATTAATGGTGGTGCGGTTGTTTTCTTGGGTGATTCCGGTGAGGGTAAGTCTTCAATTGCTGCTGCACTCCATAGTCAAGGATACAGAATCATCACTGATGATGTTGCACCTGTGACGTTGGATCAGGGGACAGCTAAAGTTGCTTCTAGCTTTCCTCAAATTAAACTAAGTCGAGAAGTGGCTAAGGTTTTGGGATATGACCAGGATAAGCTGGGTCTGCTGGTACCGAAGTTAAATAAACCTGACTATCTATTAAATCAGGATTTTACCCAAGCGCTACTACCAATCCGGTGCATCTATGTACTGGTTTCAGGTTCACAGTTGAGTATTAAGCGTCTGAAACTTCAGGAGGCGGTGATGGAACTATCCCGTCACTCCCGTCTAAACAGCTTATTTGACTCTGAGAAAGCATCCCATCTTCTTCAGTGTGCTCAGCTTGCCAATCAGTGTAGTGTCTATCGTCTCCAGCGACCTCGTAACTTGGCTTTGTTGCCAGAGTTAGGGAGGTTGGTGGCAGAACACCAATTTATACAAGGCAAAATGTAAAAGGTAACAGGTAATATGAAGAATTACCCAAAGCCCGATTATCGATTACTCAAAAAGACGTCGAGCTCCTAATCAACTGTTATCAAAAACTCCAGTCAACCCCTTCAAATTATTTGAAGGGGTTTATCGTAATCTGTCCGAGGTGATATCTCTTTATTGACCGCTACACTAGCCTGTTTAAAGCTATGGTACTCTGGTTTTGATGTCTGAGTGGAAGGTATCTATATCCTGCTCCCCAATGCTGGTGTAGAGGTAGTTGCTGTCTGTTTTGGACTAAATCTAATCACTGTAGGACTAATGAAAATCGCTACCTGGAACGTCAACTCAATTCGGAGTCGCCAAGCTCAAGTAATAGATTGGTTGCAACGGACCCAAGTAGATGTGCTTTGCCTGCAAGAAACTAAAGTAGTGGATGCCCAGTTTCCGCGATCGCTTTTTGAAGAATTGGGGTATTACCTTTATATTTCTGGGCAAAAATCCTATAACGGTGTAGCCATCTTTAGCCGGAAACCAGCCACAGAAGTAACTACTGGCTTTGCTGCGGTGTTGGATACAGCTCAGGTCGGGGACTTAGATGAACAAAAGCGAGTGATTAGCGCTACAGTAGATGGCATCCGCATTCTTAACCTCTATGTTCCCAATGGGGCTTCGGTGAACAGTGAGAAGTATGACTACAAGCTACGTTGGCTGAAGATACTGCGGGACTATTTACACAGTATCCTACAAGAACAGTCCCATGAACTTTGTGTATGTGGGGACTTTAATATTGCCCCAGAAGACCGGGATATCCATGATCCTAAAGGCAAAGAAAAGCATATCATGGCGTCCCCAGTAGAACGTCAAGCCCTACAATCTGTCTTAGACCTAGGTTTAGCAGATGCCTTTCGCAAATTTACCAAAGAAGGGGATAATTTTAGTTGGTGGGACTATCGCACCCGTGCCTTTCGGGGTAATCGGGGTTGGCGCATTGACCATATCTACCTAACCCCCAATCTTTACAATCAAGCGATTAGTTGTACCATTGACATAGAACCGAGAAAACTAGATAAACCTAGCGACCATGCCCCTGTAATCGTCAACTTATAGTCAAGTTTTATAGGGAGTTGCATTCAAAGAGAGTAGATTGGTTGGATAGGGAGATAGGGAGATGGGGAGATGGGGAGATGGGGAGATGGGGAGATGGGGAGATTGA
>NZ_JAAHIG010000595.1:0-3477 GCF_010692305.1 Moorena sp. SIO4G3
TGGGTACTACGTGCTCCTGCTTCTATAGCTACACCAGCTATACCCAGAGCCGCTCTCTTGTCCCCAGTTGCTGTTTCGCATGCACTCAGCACGAGTAATTCGATCGGAGTGGGTTGGCGTAGGTCTGTGGTTTGTAATAAATCCTTCAACTCAGTAACATTTATCTTACTATCCCAGGTCAGAATGAACGTCTTCTCAGCTTTAGAGCTAAATTCACCATGGGAGGCAATGTGTACTACTGGGAAAGGAGCTGCTTCAACAGAATTTTCAAAGTTGGTTTCAGTAAAGTCCTGATTGAGGAGGATTTCACTAGGAACTTGAGCCTTAATTTTCTCTAGCTCTACTTCTACAAATGGCAAAGGATTATATCCCTGACGGGATTCAGATAACCCAGCCGTTAGGACTTTGATATTTTCCCTGACTAAGCGCTGGGGATTCATTAAATCTAGTCCAGGAGTTAGCGCTATACTATATTTCTCCACTAAATACTGCTCACCGTCGTGGAGTGCTGCCATGGGAATATTGCGCAAAGCTCCATCAAGCACAAATACTAGGGTGTCTACTTGAGAGTTAGCTAAATCCTCTTCAATCGGTCGGATTATCCAATTGTATACCTGCTGCGACATTGGTAAAAATTTCCGTCGATGAAGCTGGGGTAGGAAGTGATGCAGTTCTTCCAGAGTAGATTCAATTTGGTCTTGGGGAAGCTCTGTTCTATAGTGACGCAGTTTTTGTTGGGGTAAGCGGATAATAATATCCACGCTTTCTGGCAGTATGATAGGATAAATTAATGCTGCTTTCGTATCAGCTTGATCGATGACTTGATCAATGACTACAGGAGTAGCATTTAAGCAGGCTGAGCGAAAATAGTTATCTAGTTCAGCTAACTGTAGTGACTCAATGATCTCACGCGCTTTTTCCAAATTCTCGGGATTAGAATTTCTGCTATCTGATTGGAGCAGTAATTGCACGAATTCTCGATAGACTGGCTCGACACTCTCTCGAAAGGTAAACCTGACCTCTTGGTTAACAGCTACTAGGTCACTACGTATAGACTTGAGAGTATTAACTGCTTCGGTGTAAGCTGCGATCGCATTTTCCTCTTCCCCAAGTCCTTTCGAAATACGTCCCAGTTGCCATTGCCAGCGATAGCTAATATCCGGAGCATTGATTTCCTGAGCTAACTTTAACGCTTGTTGAGTCAGGTCTTGAGATTCTGGCAATTGCTGATTATGCTCATACAGTTGACCTAGACTACCAATAGCATAAGCTTCAGCTCGCTTATCTCCCAATGTTTTAGCCTGTTGTGCCGCAGTAGCTAGGATTTTAGCAATTTCATAAGAAGGCTGAACGGCAATTTTAACCGAAGCCTGAAGTCTCTTGGCTAAAGTCTGAACATATCCTTCATCCTTGATACTTCTAACTTCATCCTTCATTAGGCTTTGAGCAAAATTAATCCTCACATAGATACTGCGGCGGCTCACAGGTAAGGATTCCAGTTGAGGCAGGATTTGAGGGATTAGTGCTTGTGCTTGCTTTATCCTTTTAGTATCGATCAATAAGCTAAGTTGATTTAATTGCGCTTCAAGCTTAGTGATTGGATCTAATGACTCATCGAATGCTTGTTGATAGTAGTCAAATGCTTGTTGATAGTAGTCAATAGCCTCGTCTAATTCTTGCTGAGCCCGCGCTGTATCCCCTGAGCTAAGCTGAGCCTGCGCTGTATCCCCTGAGCTAAACTGAGCTCGGGCTGTATTCCCTAAACTAAATAGTGTAGCGCTAATCTCTTGAGACGATGATAAGCTTCGGGCAATCTGTAAGCTTTTTTCTAAGGTTTCCTGGGATTGGCTCAGCTGTCCTACTAATTGACGCATATTCCCAAGCGATCGCAACAAGACCGCTTTATTCAAAGAGTCAGGTTGAGCAATTAACGATTCCTCTACCTGATTGAGTAGATTCAACGCCCGCTTATACATCCCTAAGTCTTGTAGGGCTTGGGCTATATTAATCCGACTGCGAATCTCACCAGCTTCATCCCCTAATTCACTATAAGTTAGCGCAGCTTGCTCCCAACTTTCCATTGCTGCTTGTGCTTCTGATGAACCAAGCTCAATACTTCCTTTGATCATTAGGGATTGCGCCAGCACTTGTAAGTATGCTGTAGACTTATCACTCGGTTTTATAGAGCGCAATAGTTTTTCACTATTAGCGATCGCATTCTTGGCTTGAGTCCATAATCCCAGTTGCTGATAAGCCAACGAGAGATTACTCAACACCATCGCTTCTGATAGCTGATCTCCCTGATTTTGATTACTCTCAAGAGCTTGTTCTAAAACATCTACTGCTTCGGCGAATCTACCTGAATCGTAGAGACCTTGCCCCTGTTTAAGTAAGGTGGAAAGTTTAAGGTGATCAGGTTGAACGTTATCAGGTTTAAGGTTATTTGGTTGTTCGCGTAGCGTGGCCAATAGGCCAAGGTTAGCCGGTTGTTCGCGAACAACCTTCAACCTTTCAACTTTCAACGTTTGTGGGACTTTCGCTAAAACCGGAGGGACTAAATTGCACAATAATGCTGTTAACAGAGCGATCAGAGGCAACCTTATCCACCTCCTTATCCTCAACCCTAAAGATTTTCGATTTGCTCTAGCTATGTCACTATAATGTGTTGTTAGTTCAGCTATCAACCTAAGAGGTCTTTTTAGATTGTCCCACAAAACTCCAGATATCTTTCCCTTCCTGGGAGGGGTTAGGGGTGGGTGCCTCTTGCCTTTTGCCTCTTGCCTTTTGCCTCTTGCCAAAATAAGTGTATTTACAACCGAGAGCAAAACGGTATATATCCTTTTTTTTACCATGGTTCATTTTCTCCCTTGCTGCACCTCATAACTAGGATGATAAGCGCTATATTAATAGCAATTTTTAATTTTTAATTTTTAATTTTTAATTTTCATTTCCTTGATCCAAATGGTCTAAAAATCACCGAAAAGTAGAATCCATCTTCCTGTAACGTTCTATCTCTAGTTTCAACATCCACTAACTGCAAGCCCCAGCCAATATTAGCCTCTAGGAAATCTCCTTGCTCCCATCGCAAACCCAGACCAAGGGATGCGATCGTGTTATCATCAATATCATTTTCATCGTCTCTATTCCAGCCAGTACCAAAATCAAGAAAAGGAGTCAACTGCACCAGAGTTCCGCTATCATTCTGAATAATTGGCAGACGCAGCTCTGCAGAAATAAAGGCACCATTGTCCGATAGAATCAGATCCTGGCGATAGCCCCGCACACTCTCTAAACCGCCAATCCCTATCTGTTCTAATGGTACCAAGCTTCGGTCTGCTAGTTGCACATCCCCTCGGATTAATAATATAGTGTTTGGTGCCAGTAGCCTTACACATTGACTTGGATATGTGCCTCAAAATAGGGAGTTTTTCTACCCATGCTTCCGTTGGACTTGGAGCAAGCAGATCCACCCATACA